>NZ_JAZGLW010000004.1:300000-585339 GCF_036409155.1 Mycobacterium sp. 050128
CGACCAGGGCGCGAATTTCGCCGATTTTGCGGCGTCAGCGCACACTCAAAGCCCTCAGCGCGCACTGGAACAAGAGCCGACGGGTTAGGCCCCGGTCGGCACCAGGCGCAGCGAGATCGAGTTGATGCAGTAGCGCTGATCCGTCGGCGTCGGGTAACCCTCGCCGTCGAACACGTGACCGAGGTGACTGTGGCAGTTCGCGCAGAGCACCTCGGTGCGTGTCGTGCCCATCGAATGGTCTGCCCGCAGGATCACCGCATCCGAATTGGCCGGATCGAAGAACGACGGCCAGCCGCAGTGCGAGTCGAATTTCTCCGTGCTGCGGAACAACTCTGCCCCGCAGGCCCGGCACTCATACACGCCCTCGGTTTTGGTGTCGGTGTACTCACCGACGAACGGGCGCTCGGTGCCGGCGCGACGCAGCACCGCAAACTCCTCGGGAGTCAGTTTCTTGCGCCACTCGTCGTCGGTCAGCTGCAATTTGGGCTGCGACACGTCGGAAGTCATGTCTCCACGCTAGCCCTAATGGAGGTGACCCGCCGCGCCCGACTGAGCCGCGCTTGCGATCGCCGCGTCGTGCTCGCCCTCGGACGCCAGCCAGGCGGGATCGATCCCGCCGTCCAGCCGGTTTTCGGCCTTGGCGTCGCAGTAGCGGAAGTAGAGCACCGTGAACACCACGATCAGCAACAGCGACCAGCCGTAGGTGATCTTGAGGTATTCCAGCGCCCGGCCCCATCGCATCCAGTTGAACAGCAGCCACCGGTCCAGCGTCATGAAGCCGTAGATCCCCAGCCAGGCCGGCCAATTGCGGATCGTGGAATTGGGCAGCACGACCGTCATCAGGAACGGGAACAGCATCATCGAGTAGTAGCCCTGCGACAGCGACAGTGCCAGCCACGACCACAGCAGCAGCACGCCCGCCGAGGTGGTGAACCAGAACAGCGGGTCACGGGTGCGGTAGTAGCGGTACAGCAGCCAGATCGCGCCGAACGCCAACACCGTGAACAGCAGTCGCAGGAACACGATCAGCCAGGTGGGCAGGCCGAAGTACAGACCGTTGCCCTCGATGGAGCTGTTGAAGTAGTCGCGGGTGCCCAGGAAGTACGGCACGGTTTTCGTGACGAAGTCCATCGGATCGGCGACCAACGGCCACGCGGCCGCATTGATGGCGATCGGAACCGCCAACGCCGGCACCAGCGCCCGCCACTGGCGATTGAGCAGCGGCAGCAGTAACAGCGGGAGCAGCACCGGTTTCAACGTGAGCGTTAGCCCGATCACGAAACCGGCCCACCACTGATGCCTTTGCTTGCCATCCAGCAGCCACCACAGAAAGAGCATCTCGGCGAGCAGCACGCAGCCGTTGATGTTGGTGAACACCAGCGTGTTCGTCACCGTCTCGGTGCAGAACATCGCCAGCAGCAGGGCCGGGGCGGCCACCGAGGCCAGCGTGAATTTGAACAGCCGCAGCAGCAAGTACCAGGCGATCAGGATTGCGATCGTGTTGATCAGGATGAACAGGTAGCGCGACGGCGCGAACGGCAGGTAGCCGAAGGGCGCCATCAGCAGCGTGCCGCCGGGCGGATACAGGTAGTGCGGGTCGACATAGTCGAAGTGCTCGTTGTAGATGTCCCAGCCTTGCCGGAAGTTCAGCACCGCCCGGTAGACCGGTTTGAAGTCGTCGGTGATATTGCCGTTGGTGGTGATCACGATGCTGCGGTGCAGCACCGAAAAGATCGCCGCCGGCCACAGCGCGGACCGCACAATCGTCGCGGTGCTGGGGGGCCCGGAGCGGGGACGGAAGGCGGCCAGCACCCAATCGCGCAGGCCGGTCCGAGTCGAGTCAGCTGCCGTCACCAGCGCACCGTACACCGCGGCGTGGGGCCGTCAGCTCAGGCGGGACAGTATGTGTCGGTGCCGGGCAGCTTGCCGCTGTTGAGATAGCCGACCATCGGCGGGGTCGCGCAGGGCGTGTAGATGCTCGCCCCGTGACCGATGCCCTGCCACATCACCCGCCGGCTGGCCGCGCCCGCGTTGATGATCGTGGCCGCCGTCTGGGCCACGCCTTCGGAGCCGACGATCGGGTCGCTCTGCACACCCAGCAACACGACGTCGACCTTGAGCTCCTTCGGCGGTGCCGGCGGCGAGATCGTGGGCCAGTGCACGCACTTGACCAGGTTGAGCGCGGCGACCGTGCCGAACTGCGGATAAAGCTTGCCCCAGGCAACCACGAGTTCACGGATCCGGTCCGGGGTCGGACGGTTGATCGCGTCGCTGCAGGAGTTGACGAACTGACCGTCGGTGTCCTGGAGGGCATCGGCGTGGTTGATCAGGCTGGTCAGCTGATTGGTGTCGCCGGAGCGGGCCGCGGCCAGCGCGTTGGCCAGGCTCGTCGTGGCGTTGACGCGGCCGCCGGACGGGAAGCCCAGCGCGACGGTGATCGCGTTGACGACCTCGGCCAGCGAGGCGCCGCCAGGCCCCCGGCCGGCCCGGGCATCGGCCAGCAGCGCACTGACGGCGCCCTTGGGATCGGGACCCAGCGCGCAGTTCACCGCGATGCATTGAGAGGCGAACGCGTCGAGCGCGGCCTGCTGGCCCTTGACCTGTTGCTCGGCGGCAGTTTCGGCGTTGACGCCCAACGCAATTGGCGAATCAAGCATCAGCCGGGCGACCTTGTCGGGTCGCGACGACGCGTAGCTCAGCGCGACCTGGGCGCCGTTGCCGATGCCGAGCAACGCGACCGCCGGCACGTCCCAGAGGCTGCGCAGCCGTTCGATGTCGGAGGCGGCATGCGAGTTGTCGTAGGCGCTGTCACCCGGCGCGATCGCGTCGGTGCAGCTCGTCGTCGCGTTGTTGGAGATGTCGGACAGATTGGCGACCGGGTCGTCGCCACTCTGGAATTGCGCCTGATCGCGCATGGCCTGGCGGTCTGCGCGATCCCGGCAATCGATCGGGGCCGACATGCCGATGCCGCGGCGGTCCACGGCGACGATCGGGTGGGCCTGCAGCAGATCGTTGCCCGACCGGGCGAGCCACACCGGCAACTGCGCCGACGACGGCAGGTCGGAGCCCGTCGTGAAGACGACGGGGCCGGCGTCCTGCGGGGTCTGGTTCGACCGGGCACGCACCACGCCGACCGAAACCGTCCCCGATCCGCCGTTGACCGGATCGAGATCGGCGTCGTAGTTCGCGCAATCCAGCCGCACGCCGGCCGGGGCATTGCGCACGCCGGCGTCGTTGAACACCTTCGACGTGCAGTCGCGCCACGACAAGTCGTTCTTGGGGGCGGCGATCGGCGGCGGACCGGCGGGCGGCGGCTTCGTGGGGGCGGCGCCCTGTGGCCGGGCGCCGGAGTTGGTGGCGAAGCGCGGGTCGGCGGCCAGGCCGGGAACGCACGCGGTGAGCAGCGCGGTGACCGCGACCAGGGTGGTCGCGGACCTGATGTGCCGACTCATGCCGACCACAGTAGCCATGCCGCGCGGTTTCGCCGGGCTCGGCACGATTGCCCGCCTTCTCCTCACCCCGCTGCGCGGGGCGCATCGTCACCGGGCTAAGAGGGCTGAGTCCGGACGTAGCGCGTGTACAGGTAGCCGGCGTCGTCGCTCAGGAGGTGGGTGCAGTCCATCCGGGTCAGCGCCTGACCGGCACCCGTCGCGATGCGCCGGGCGAGCCCGCCGACGATAAACGGCGCGATCGTCAGGCATAGCTCGTCGAGCAGGTCCCGTTGCATCAACGCGCCCAACAGCATCGGCCCACCTTCGGTCAGCACGCGACGCATTCCGCGGGCCCGCAGGATCGCCAGCAGCGCGCCCTCGTCGACCTTGTCGGGATCGCGTCCGGAGCAGTCGACCACTTCGGCCAGGTCGCCGAGGAAGCGGCGGGTCTCGTCGGCCGCGGCCGTGCACGTGAGCACCAGCGGCGGCACCTCGGTACGGGTGAACACCCCCATCTCCCGTTCCAGCCGGCCGGATTTGGTGACGATGGCCAATTGCGGCACTTCGGTCTGCCCGCGGGCCTGCCGGCGTTGCCGCTCGGCGATGCTCGCGTGCGCGCCGGAATAGCCCTCGATCCGCACGGTGCCCGCGCCGACGACGATGACGTCCGCGAGCTCGCGCAGCAGGAAGAAGATCAACCGGTCACCGGGCCCGGCCATCGAGCCGCTCTTGCCCTCGGCGGTGGCGCCGCCGTCGATGCTGGTGATGAAATTCGCCCGCACCCAGGTCATGTCCCCGTCCGGGTAGGCGTAGAGCCCGGGGAGTTCGCCGTCGCCGAGTTCGCGCCCCGATCCGAGCAGGGTCAACGAGATGTCGGCGGCTCTGCCGGTGCCTGACTCGGGCATGAGGACGATTGCAGCACGCCGTTAGAGTTTGCGCATGCACGGGTCCACGTCCGCGGATGGTCTCGCGTGCGTGGAGCATCTGGTGGATCGGCATCCGAGCGTGTCGCCGCAACGGCTGAT
This sequence comes from Mycobacterium sp. 050128, assembly GCF_036409155.1. Classification (NCBI taxonomy): domain Bacteria; kingdom Bacillati; phylum Actinomycetota; class Actinomycetes; order Mycobacteriales; family Mycobacteriaceae; genus Mycobacterium; species Mycobacterium sp. 050128. The sequence goes on from NZ_JAZGLW010000004.1 coordinate 304,457, forward strand.
CGCCCAATTACGGCCTCCGCCAACGTTCGCCGACGTCAGCTTCGGGACCTATCGCCCGGATCCGGCGGAACCGAGCCAGGCCGCCGCCCTGGTGGCGTGTCAGGACTTCTGCCGCCAGGCCCAGGAGCGGCGGGCGGGCCGGCGAAAACTGTTCGGAAAACGAGAGGTGCTGCCCGGCGTCGGCATCTACCTGGACGGCGGATTCGGGGTCGGCAAAACGCATCTGCTGGCCTCGGCCTACTACCAACTGCCTGGGTCGGGGCCGGGTGCGCCGGAGCATCCCAAGGCATTCGCGACGTTCGGGGAGCTGACCCAGCTGGCCGGGGTGTTCGGGTTTACCGAATGCATCGACCTGCTGGCCGACTACACCGCGGTGTGCATCGACGAGTTCGAACTCGACGATCCGGGCAACACCACACTGATCTCGCGGCTGCTGTCGTCGTTGGTCGAGCGGGGAGTGTCGGTAGCCGCCACCTCCAACACGCTGCCCGAGCAGCTGGGGGAGGGCCGGTTTGCCGCTCAGGATTTTCTGCGCGAGATCAACACGCTGGCAAGCATTTTCACCACCGTGCGGATCGAGGGCCCGGACTATCGGCACCGCGGCCTGCCGCCGGCGCCGCAGCCTCCGTCCGACGACGAGGTCGTCGCGCGCGCTGCCGAAGTGACCGGTGCGACACTGGACGACTTCGATTCCCTGTGTGCGCATTTGGCGACCATGCACCCGTCGCGCTACCTGACGCTGATCGAGGGAGTGACGGTGGTGTTCCTGACCGGGGTGCACGGCATCGACGACCAGAACGTGGCGCTGCGACTGGTGTCACTGACCGATCGCCTGTACGACGCCGGCATTCCGGTGGTGGCCTCCGGTGCGAAACTGGACACCGTCTTCAGTGACGAGATGCTGGCCGGTGGGTACCGAAAGAAGTACTTACGGGCTATTTCTCGGTTGCTGGCGCTGACGGCCGCGGCTACCCAACCTCGCGGATCATGACGTAGTCGTTTTCCAGGTGATCGCCGACTTGAAACGTCCTTCTGCCGTTGATCTTAAATCCGCTCTTGGTGTAAAAGCGTTGTGCGCGTTGGTTTGCCTTGCTGACACCCAGCCACACGCAGCGCACGTCCCAGTCGGCTGTGACGGCCAGCGCGCTTTCCATCAGCGCCGCCGCCGCCCCGCTGCCGTGGTAGTCGGGCAGCACATACAACTTGGATAGCTCTGCGGCAGGGCGGATTTCGACCGCCAGCTGCACGCCGGGGTGGTCGGAGACGCCGTGAACAAGCATGGCGTAGCCGACAATCCGGTCGTCGCGGCGCGCGGTGAGAACGGCCCGTTGCGGGTCGTTGAGATACTCGACGAACCGGGCGGGCGACAGGTTCGCGTCGACGAAGGACGCGATGTTCTCCGGCGTCGCCGTCGGCGGGCATGCCAACGGAAAGGTAAGGGCCGCAACGTTAGCCAGTTCTATGACGTCGACGGAATCCGTCGCGACACGCTGGACGGCTAGTGTCAGAGGTTCCACTGAGCGAGGTGCTTGCCGGTCTTGCGGTCCAGCAGCACGACGTTGGAGACCGGATCGCGGTAGGCATCCCAATACACCCCGCCGCGCACGACCGCGCCGTTCGGGGCGTTGGTGAGCACGTTGTCCAAAGCGTCGGGTGCGTCGGAGGCGCGCGGCTTGTAGGCGTCGGCGAACGGAGTCACCCCGTCGAAGCTGAACGCGGTCGCCATGATGAACGGGTTGGGCACCTGGATCGCGCGGACCGTCACGTCGGCACGGTTAGGGGTGCTGCCGGGGAAGCTTTTGATCGGAACGCCGCTGCGGGTGTAGCCGAACCCGGGCGGCGGATCGCAGGGCGTCACGCTGCTGACGGTGACGTCGGCGATGTAGGTGCCGGTGTCTACCCGCAGGGTGTCGCCGATGTGACCGATCGGCGCGTCCTGCGCCGACGCACGCCCAGCGGCAACGCCGGCCGTGCTCGCGGCGGCGATGAGCAAGGTCGACAGGACGATCAGCCAGCGGCGCATCTTCGAATAATTGCACATCGGCGCCGCCCGGCGGGAGGGGTCGCGGCGTCCGGTCAGCCGTCTTGACCAGCCGCTCGGGTCGGTCGCGGCGGCCCGTTAATCGCCGTCGCGCGGCTCGAGCGCGGCAAACAGGTCCCGGCGAAAGTGTCAACCGCGGGTTGACGATCTGGAGGCCCGGAATCCCTGCCCGCGGTGGGATGCGAATTCGCCGCTGGTCTGCGACGATCATGAGGTTATGAGACGCCTCCTGTTGCTGGTAAGCGCCGTCGCCATGGTCGGCACCGCCGCCCCGGCGTACGCCGACGCCATGGATGACCAATTCCTCGCCGCGCTGACGGCGTCCGGCGTCACCTTCCCGGACCCGGGCCGGGCGATCGCGGCGGGCAAGTGGGTGTGCCAGGCGGTCGGCCAGGGCACGCAGATGGTCGACGTCGTCAAGACCGTGGAAGACCGTAACCCCGGGCTGCGCGAGGAGAACGCGGCGAAGTTCGCGGCGATTGCGGCCACGGCCTATTGCCCCGGATCGCTGCCGCACACCACCTCGACCGCCGCTCCGCAATAACGACGCGCTAGTTGTCCTCTTCGGAGGGCTCGGCCGTGGGCAGCGCTGCGCGACCCCGGCCGGGTGCCCGGCCCAGTTCCAGCGGCCCCAGCCCGGCCACGGCGCGTGGGGGAGTCGTCGGGCTGCGGCGCCTGCGCCAATGGCCGGCGCGTGAGACGCGAAAATCGGCCGCCCATCTCCACTCGTAGGTTTGCGCCGTGCCCAGGTTCGACGCCAGGGCGGCCATCCGCAGGTCGGCGTTCTCGGTCGAAATCCAAGAGGCGATGACCCAGACATTGTCGAGCTCGTCTTCGGAAATCTCGAAACCCCAAGACATTTCGGCGTCCTCGCAGCCCATCGACGGACGCGTCTCGGGCTTGGGCGTCGACACCTCGAACGCCTTGCCGTCTGCTTCTAGATCCAGGCCCACCTCATAGCGCACGGTGGGTCCGACCATACGCAGGCTCACTTGCAGACGGGCGACGTTCCTTCGGCGCGGGGTGAGCCGATCGACCACCAGCACGACGCCCTTGGCCCCCGACCTTCGACGGCGGGCCCGCAGTTGCTTCCACGTGAAAAACAGTCCGACCACGGCGATGATGCCGATAAAGACATCGAGAACAATCAAGATGGCAGCCACGTCGTCCTAGCCAACACCATCCGCCCGCGGCTCGCCCGGCCAACTAGGCGGGATGCGTGTTTTCAGCAACTCTGGGAGAATTCGGAAGTTATGAGACGTCTCGTGATGCTGCTCAGCTTCGCTTTCACGATTGTCCTGGCGGTTCCGGCGCACGCCGACCCCAGCCCGAGTCCCAGCCCCGAACCGGATCCGGCCGCCGATGCCAACTTCCTCAAGGAGCTCAAAGACGCCGGGCTCACCTTCCAGGACCCGGCTGCCGCGATATCGGCCGGTAAGACGGTGTGCGCACTCGTGGACTCGGGACATACCGACCAGGAAATCGTCAACAACCTTCAGCTGCGCAATCCGGGATTCGCCGAGAACGGCGCGGCCAAGTTCACGGCCATCGCGGCCGGCTCGTATTGCCCGCATTACCTGACCGGTGAGGGGCGCGGACCCAAGCCTGACGGTGCTCCGTAACTAGCGCCGGCTAAGCCGCAATACGCTGTGGGCCATGCCCGTTGATCCGGGCCCGCTGACATGGGGCGCCCTGGTCCAGACCTGGTGTCTGGATCCCACCTCCGCGATCGCGATCGTGTTGGTCGCCGGCACATATGCGTGGTGTTACCGGAATGCCCGCGGCGGTACCCGGTCCGTCGCGCAGGCCGGCTGCTTCGGCGTCGGCATTGCTCTGTGGGTCCTGGCGACCGTCAGCGCGATCGGCAGCTACGCCTACGTCCTGTTCTGGATGCGCGCGCTGCAGGTACTGCTGTTGCTGTATGTGGTGCCGTTCTTTCTCGCGCAAGGCAAACCGATCACGGTCCTGCGTGACGCGGCGGGGCCGGGCGTCCGCGAGCGCATCGACCGGCTGCTGGGCACGCGGTGGGCTCGAGTGCTGGTGCACCCGTTGACGACCTCGCTGGCGATGCTGGCCACCCCGTGGCTGCTCTACCTGACGCCCTGGTACACCGCGGCCCTGCAAAACCAATGGATCGGCGCGCCCACTCGAATAGTCTTGGTAATCATAGGATTTGGTTACTTCTACGCCCGGCTGCAGGCGGATCCCGTGCCGCGCAGGTACCCGCAACTGATCTCGTTGCTGATCTCGGTCGGCGAGACCCTGGGCGACGGACTGCTGGGGCTGGTGATCTGGCAGGGCTCGTTGATCGCGGCGGCGTACTACTCGGCGCTGCATCGCTCGTGGGGGCCGGATCAGCGGCTCGACCAGACCATCGGTGCGGGCGTGCTGTGGATTCTCGGCGACGTGGTCGGGTTGCCGTTTGTGCTGCTGTTGATGCGGGCGTTGTCACGCGACGAACGCGCGCAGGCCGTCCAGGTCGATGCCGAGCTGGACCGAACCGAGGCCGTCGAGAGCGAACGGGCCGCTGCCTCGGGGCTGTGGTGGGAGAACGACCCGCAAATGCGCGACCGGTTCCGCCGGGGCTGAGCGGGCCGCAAGCCGTCGAGCGTCCTTCACACTCCCGCAATGTCGCCGACGGCTTCGCGGTAGCGCTGCGCGCCGGGGTGTGGTTTGTTAATCGGGAAACTATTTAAGGTGATTCATTTTCCGTTCACCCAGGATCCGCTATGTTGCGCGAGACGCTAGCAAATCGGGACGACAGTCAAGGGAGCCAATCGTGAAGAAGCTATCGGTGGCGGCAGCTGGTCTGGCGGCAACCACTTTGGTGGTCGGCGTAGCGGTTACGGGGTGTGGCAGCGACAAGTCCTCCAGTCCCTCGTCGTCGTCGAAATCGTCGACGACGAGTTCGTCCGCGGCGTCCTCGTCGTCGGCGGCTCCGGCGTCGACCAGCGCTGCCGCGCAGCCGTCGGACTACAGCAACCTGCTGATCAAGGCCACCGACATCGTGGTGCCGGGTGACAGTTTCACCGGGCCCAAAACACGCCAACTGACCGACCCGGCGCCGGGCATCGAGGGTGTGTTCACCAACCAGGCCGGTTCGCGTAGCATCGTCGACTCGCTGCTGGTGTACCCGGACCCCGGTGCGGCCGACAAGGACCGCGACTCGCTCACCAAGTCCTACACCGACCCGCAGAACGGCGCCATCAAGGGCGGAACGCCGGCGCCGGCCGACGTGGGCGTCGGCGGCACGATCATCTCGGGGCCCTCGGCCGACGGCAGTAAGGCGAAGACGTCGGTGATCTTCGGCGAAGGCAAGGTCGTCGCGCTCATCGAGTTCGAGGGCGCATCGAATGACCCGGTGCCACCGGAGATCGTGCTCGACGTGGCGCGCAAGCAGGACGCGGCCATCAAGGCCGGGCTGCCCGGCTAGACAACGACATGCGCGGCAGTGCGGCGCATGTCAGATCAGCAGCAATGCTCGCCGCGCCAGGCCGTGCGGCCCTCGCGCACTGCCACGGCCGCGATCACCAATGCCACCACCGGATCTGCCCACGCCCAGCCGAACAGGTAGTTCAGCAGCAGGCCGACCAGCAGCACGCCGGATAGGTAGGTGCACAGCAGGGTCTGGTTGGAATCGGCGACCGCGCTGGCCGAACCCAGCTCGCGGCCGGCGCGGCGCTGCGCGTAGGACAGCAGTGGCATGACCACCAGCGACACGGCCGCCAAAACGATTCCGGCAGTGGATGTTCCAGCGGTCTGGCCGCCGGCCAGGGACCGGATGGATTCGGCCGTCACGTAAATCGCCAAGGCGAAGAATGACAGCGCGATGACCCGCAATGCCGCGCGTTCTCGGGTCTCGGGGTCGTGTCCGGAGAATTGCCAGTAGACCGCCGCGGCCGAGGAGACCTCGATCACCGAGTCCAGTCCGAACCCGATCAACGCGGCCGACGACGCCACCGCCCCGGCCGAGAGCGCGACGATCGCCTCGATGATGTTGTAGGTGATCGTCGCCGAGACCAGCAGCCGCACCCGTCGCGACAGCACGGCACGCCGTTGCGGCGCAACAAGGTTCGTGGTCTCGGTGCCGCAGCACCCGTCATTGCAGCAGTCGGTCTCCGGTGCCGACCGCGGCAACACGGGGCCGACCTGGTTCGGGGCATCCCCGTCGATCATCGCGCCGCACCCGTCTTGCCGGCGGCGGGTTCGGTTAGGCACGGCTGATCGGTGTCGACGGCGAGCACCACCTGAACCAGCTCGCTCAGCGCTCGGGCCAGGTGCGCGTCGGCCAACGCGTAGCGGACCTGCCGTCCCTCGTAGCTGGCTACCACCAAGCCGCAACCACGTAGGCACGACAGGTGATTGGACACGTTCGACCGGGTCAGGCCAAGCTGGGACGCCAATTCGCCCGGGTAGCGCACGCCGTCGAGCAACGCCACCAGAATTCGGCATCGCGTCGGATCCGCCAGCGCCCGCCCCAACCGGGCCAGCGCCGATTCCCGCGCTTCACACGTCAGCATTCGCAGAATAATACAGCCGTGACTGTATTGTTGCTAGGGCCCCGCGCGGGCGGCCTCTTCCAGGAGATCGGCCGCGCAGCCGACGCTTTCGGCCGGCGTGGCCATCAGGGCCGCAATCGCACGGGCGCGGGTGGTGTACTCCGGAGCCAGGATGCAGCGCAGTGCCGCGACCAGCGAATCCAGCGTGGTCGTCCGAAATTCGCCGCCGGAGCCGACTTTCAGCCGTTGCACGGTCTCGGCCCAGACCTGTTGATCGTCGACCCCGAGTCCGAGGATCAACGCCGGGATTCCGGCCCGCATGCCCGCTGCCGTGGTGCCGGCGCCGCCGTGGTGCACGACCGCGCGGCACGCCGGGAATACGGTCGCATGGTTCACCTCGCCGACGACTTTGACGTGGTCGAAGTGCGCAGCGACGGTGAAGTCATTGGGGCCGGAGCAAATCAGTGCCCGCTCGCCCAGCTGTGCGCAGGCCTCGGTGATCACCGAGACCGTGTCGGCCGAGGCGACCCGCACGCCGCTGCCGAAGCCGAAGTAGATCGGCGGCGTCCCGGCCTCGATCCACGCCAACGCCTCGCCGTCGGCATCCGCCGGCAACTCCAAAGTCAGGGAGCCGACGAATGGACGACGCAGACCCTGTTGGGCCCAGTGCGCGGCCAGCCCGGGGAAACAGAGCCTGTCATAGGCCTGGATCTCCAGCGCGTTCGATCCGGGTGCCTGCGCCAGGCCCAGTTCGGCGCGCTGGGCGTCTTCGGCCTCGGCGGCCAGGCCGGCCAGCATGTCATTGGTCCCCGCCGCGCCGTCCGGGAAGAAGTGCAGCGCGGCCCGCGGAATGCCGTGGTAGTGCGCGACGTTAGCGGCCAGTCCCTGCTCGCTCTTGCCCGTCAGCACCAGGTCGGCGCCGTTCGCGAGCTCCAGCAGCGACGCGCCCCACTGCGCCCAGGCCGCGCGGATCTGATCCGTGACCGCGGCCATCATGAGGACCGGATTCTGCAGCGTCGTGTGCGAGAAGTCCTTGTGTTGTGGCGGATCCGGTCCGAACGCGCCCGCGGCGAGCCCGGCCGATTCCACGAAGCCGATCATGTTGGGCGTGACCGCCATCGACACGTCGTGACCCCGACGCAACAGCTCCCTGCCGACGGCCGCGAAGGGTTCGATGTCGCCGCGGCTGCCGTAGCCGGCGAGCGCAAATTTCACAGGGCGACCTCACTCGCGGAAATACCTACACGTCGACTGTTCGACCTTGGCGGTCGTGGCACTCGAGCGCAAGCCGGGCAGGCAGCGGCCGATGCACCCACGCATTCTTAGCATTTTCATATTTTTCTGCGCTGAACACCCCTTTGTGTCGTCACGTCCAGGCGGTTGCAGTAACTTCGGTGCGATCATGGAAGCTCTTTTGCTGGCGCTTGCCGGTCTGGCCTTCCTCGACTCGCTGAATGTCCTCAACGTGGGCGTCGTCTCAGCCGTCGTCTACGCCAGCCGACTCGATCGCCGCTCACCGATCCCGGGCGGACTGAGCTTTATCGCAGGGTTGTTCGCGATCACCACGACGTTCGGCGTCTGCACCGTACTCGGGCTGGGAATCTTGAAGCACTCGGTCGACTTCAAAATCACTCCGGCGCTTCACTTTTGGGGCCAGTTAGTGCTGGGCGTGGTGCTGATGTGCCTGGCCTACTTTCCGTTGACCGCGCAAACCTCGGCGCCCGGTTGGGCGCTGGCGGCCATGCGGCAGCGCCCCTGGCTGCTCGGAATCCTCGGCGCCGCGGTCGGCACCGGGCAGGCGCCGACCTCAATTCCCTACATCACCGGGCTGGCCATGCTCGCTGCGCTGCATCCGCGACCGTCGGCCTGGCCACTGCTGGTTTACGCCTACTGGACGCTGGCACTGACGCCGTCCCTGGTGATCCTGTTTCTCGCCACCCGCAAGACCAAGCGGGCCGTCCGCATCCAGCGGGGCATCGTGCGCGGCCTGACTCGCTACGGTCCGATCTCGGTGCGCATATTATTTCTGGTCGTCGGTGTCGGACTCGTAGCGGATGCTCTGCTGTTCCGCAGCGTCCTGTGGTGAAGCTAGCCTGAGCGGTGAGAACTCTGGTGCACGATGCTGGGAATCGAGGCACGCCGGTGACGGAAGCAGCCCGTCGTCCGATCCGCGTGCTACTGATCGGGAATGCCCCGGCGGGGCCCAACAGCCGCGGGGGTATGGCGACGCTGATGCGCCTGCTGCTGGAGGACACCGATTCGCGATTCCACGTGCGCCTGGTGACCACCTATATCGACGACTCGCTCCCCGCGCAGCTGTGGACCGGCATTACGGGGATGCTCAAGGCGTCGGCCCTGCTGTTGTTCGGCTCCGTCGACGTGCTGCACGTCCACTATTCGTTGCGCGGCAGCGTCGTCCGCAAGTCGGTGCCGTTGTTCGTCGCACGGCGTCGCGGCATCCCGACCATCGTTCATTGCCACAGCTCCCACTTCTTCGCGTGGCTGGACGAGCTGTCCTGGCCGCGGCGCCTCGCGGTGCGCGCGGCGTTGCGCGCCGACTATTCGGTGGTGCTCGGTCATACCCACTTCGAGGGGCTCCGTTCGAGCCTCGGTTTCGACGAAGCCAAGATCCGGGTCCTCTACAACCCGGTGGTCATCCCTGCCACCGTTCCGTCGCCGCGTACCGGCCAGCCGTTGCGGATGGTGTCGCTGGGCAGGCTGGGCACCAATAAGGGGAGTTACGACCTGGTTCGGGCGATCAACATGTTGCCCAACAAGATTCGCAGCGGGTTGCGGCTTACACTCGCCGGCGATGGGGAAGTGGACGAGGTGCGGGAGTTTGTCCACAGCAACGCACTCGACGACACCATCGACGTCGTCGGCTGGGTCGGGCCCGAGCGCCGCGACGAGCTGTTGGCCGAGTCGTCGATCTTCGTATTGCCCAGCTACAGCGAGGGCCTTCCGATGGCGGTGCTGGAAGCGATGGCCAACGGCGTGGTGCCGGTGACCACCGCGGTGGGCGCGATACCGGAGGTGGTCACCGACAAAGTGAACGGACTGCTGGTCCGACCGGGCGACGCTGCTCAACTGTCCGACACGCTGCAGTCGCTGATCGTCGATGTCGAGCTGCGCAACCGACTCGCCGCGGCGGCCTACACGCGGGCGTGCGAATTCGACGTCGCCCGCTGGCGAGAAGGCCTGCACGACGTGTGGCTTGCGGCCGCCGGGGTGACCGCCGGTCGCCGCTAGCGGCGCGGCAGCCCACCGGAGACCATGAGCCGGAAGTAGTCGAACGACGAATTGCTGCCCACCGCCAGCCGCGGCAACCCCATTGGGTCGCAACGGCGGTCGGCGAATCCCGGCGTGGTCGACAACGCCCAGCGCACCCCTCGGCTACGCAGTGCGTCGCGGGCGCGGGCGTCGAAATCCTGCGCCCGGCCATTCGGGTAGGCGAAAACCGTTGGTGTTCGGCCGGTTTCACGTTCGAGAGCCACGCAGGAATCCGCGATCTCACGCTCGACCTTGTCGTCGCTGCAGCGGGCCAGGATCGGATGGGTGACCGAATGCGGATATAGCGTCACCAGACCGTCGCGGGCCATCTCCCGCGCTTCGTCCCAGGACAGCATCCGAAACGGTCCCCCGTCGCCGCTGTCGCGATAGCCCAGTGCACCGAAAACGTTGTCCAGCAGCGCAATCCGTTGCGCGTCAGCCAGGTCTTTGCACCGCTGCACCGCCCTCGCGTAGACCGCGCCGCGGTTGGCTGTCCCCTCGAGCGAACAAGCGCCCAGCCCCAGGGCGGCCAGATCGATCTCGGTCGCGGTGGTGTGTGCGATCGCGAGCCAAAGCCGGTCGGGCCAAAGGGTTTCGCCGCTGTCCATCGGGCCGGTCGCGAGAAACACCGCGGCGGGCAGGCCCAGCTCGCGCAGCACCGGGACCGCGTGCGTGGCGAGGTTGCGGGTGCCGTCGTCGAACGTGATCGCCAGCGCGCGCGGCGGCAACGTCCCCCCGGCAAGCCGGTCCAGGGCCTCCTCGAGTGCAAGGACGGTGAAGTGTTCGCGGATGTACTCGAGTTGACGGCGATACATAGCCAAGTCCAGGACATGCCAGCACGCGGGCGACAACGATTGTTCTTCCACGCCGTGGAACATCACGATCGCCAGCGCATCCCGGTGGCGCCGGCGGGTTAACGCCGGTACGCCGGCGGCGCAGAGCACCCCGGCCGCGATGTTCTTGACGGCCGCACGGGCCGCGGGTGCGGCGAGGTCGCTCAGTCGTGCCATGTTTTGCTACGCCTTGCCGTGAGTATCGCCGTTTGCCTATCGTTTACCTGGAAGTTCGGGGGTGATTCTATGCTCGGGTCCATGAAAACAGCACTCGCGGCGTCTTTCATCGCCCTGTCCGCACTGCTGTGTTCAGTGCCGGCGGTCGCCAACGCCGACCCGGAGAATACGCCCGACTACATCAACTACCTGGACCAGAACAACATTCATTACTCCAGCCGCGAGACGATCGTCCATGTGGGCACGACCCTGTGCAACGAGCTGCGCAACAACATCCTCACACCGGAGCAGGCCCTGCAGCGTATTCAGAACTTGGGGTACAGCCAGCAGCAGACCAAGGTGATCGCCTTCGCCGCGGTCGAGGCGTTCTGCCCGGACATGGATGCCGACGCCCAGAAACCGCCCAAGTCCTAGACCGGTCACTCCCGGTTTCGTGATCGTTCTTGGCATTTGGCGTCGCCGTCCGGCGCTTTTGGTGACGGTGATGTTATTTGCGCGAAAGTTTGCTGTGCGCGCCGGCGTGGCCATGGCGTCTGTGTTGTGCGTCCGCCCGGCGGCACCCGTCCCAATAACCCTGCGAGGGAAGCGGATACCGGAGCCGCCCTAGACGGGCGAGCAGAACTTCACCCTCAAACGAGGGCCGGGCTGGGTATGGTGAGCCCGTGGAGGGAAGGGAGTTCGGCCGCTATCGGCTCGTTGAGTTGTTGGGCCGCGGCGATCTGGGGGAGGTGTGGCGTGCGCATGACACCGAGACCGCCAATCGCACTGCCGCGATAAAGCTGCTCCCGCCACAGCTGGCTGCCGATCCCGCGATCGCGGAGCAGTTCCGCCGGGAAGCGGCCGCGGCGGCACGACTGAACAACCCACACATCGTGCCCATCCACGACTACGGCGAAATCGGCGCGCAGCTCTACATCGACATGGAGCTCATCGACGGGCGCAACCTGCAAGAGGTGTTGGCGGACGGGCCGATCGAACCGGCTCGTGCGGTGCGCATCATCGGGCAGGTGGCCGACGCGCTGCACGCCGTGCACGAGATCGGCCTGGTCCATGGCGATGTCAAGCCCTCCAACATCCTGATTGATCGCGACGACTTCGCTTACCTCGTCGATCTCGGGATCGCCCGGTTGGCGCCCTGGTACGAGACGCGATTGACGAATTCCGACAACGAGGTCGTCAGTTGGCATTACATGGCGCCCGAGCGATCCGGGGCTCGCGAGGCCGACGCCCGCGCCGACATCTACTCGCTGGCGTGCGTGCTCTATGAATGCCTGACGGGACAGCCACCCTTCGCCGGCGATACGTGGCTTTTCGCCGCACACCTGAGCACCCCGCCGCCGCGACCGTCTGTCACCCGGCCCGGCGTGCCCGCGCGCCTCGACGACGTCATCGCCACCGGCATGGCGAAAGACCCCGCCAACCGGTATGCCACCACGCTCGCGCTGGCCGACGCCGCTGACGACGTCATCGCCGCTACCACCCGGGCTCCAGTCAGGGCCAGACACGCGGTACCCGATGGCCACGGACAACCCGCGCCCCCACCGCAGCCGGAGCCTTACCCCGCCGCGAACGGGTACGTCGCGGACCCGGCGCCGCCGGTTACCTCGTATCTCGCCGACCCTCCGCCGCCGGTCACCTCGTATCTCGCCGACCCTCCGCCGCCGGTCACCTCGTATCTCGCCGACCCTCCGCCGCCGGTCACCTCGTATCTCGCGGTCGATGCAGCACCCGCCGACGAACCGTCCGATCTGGAAGCGTTCCAGCAACCGTGGTCCGACGACGCCGACACCCCGCCGCGGCGCCCGTGGTGGCGCCGACCGGTCATCGTGATTCCAGCCGCGCTGGCGATAGGGGCCGTCGTCGTGCTCGCCTTCGTCTTCATCGTCGGGCAGCTCGAGATCGATCACGCCAAGCAGCCCAATCAACATCACGATCCCTCGTACGGTGCACAGGTCACGTTGCCGTTCAACGGGCTTGGCCACCCCGCGGATGTGGAGGTTGACCCCGCCGGCAACATCTACGTCGCCGACGACATCAACAATCGGGTGCTCAAACTGGCGCCGGGCTCCAACGTCCCGATCGAACTTCCCTTCACCGGCCTCAACTCGCCCGAGGGTGTGGCGGGGGATAGCGCCGGAAACCTGTATGTCGCTGACACCAACAACAATCGGGTGCTCAAGCTGCCGGCCGGCTCGAGCACCCAGATGGTGCTGCCGTTCACCGGCCTGCACCGGCCCCAGGGTGTGGCGACGGACGAAGCAGGCGCTCTCTATCTCGCCGACACCGACGCCAATCGCGTGCTGGAGCTACCGGCCGGCTCGGGCAGCCCGATCGAGCTGCCGTTGACCGGCCTGAACGCACCCGAGGGTGTGGGCCTCGACAAGGCGCGCAATGTCTACATCGCCGACTCGGGCAACAGCCGGGTGGTGAAGCTGGAGGCGGACTCAAACCGCCAGAGCGTGGTGCCGTTCAGCGGCCTGTTCACCCCGGGCGACCCCAGCGGTGTCGCGGTGGACAGCGGGGGCGACATCTTCGTCACCGACTACACCGACAACCGGGTGCTGAAAATGGAAGCCGGGACGCAGCGGCAGAGCGTGCTGCCCTTCGTCGGGCTTAACCACCCCAGCGGTATCGCGGTGGACAAGGCCGTCAACCTCTTTGTCACGGACTACACGGGCGACCGGGTCGTCAAGCTGCCCGCGAAGTGATGCACCCGGCGAACGAAGAGTTGGCCAAGTGCTCACATGGCGGAAACCCGCTCATGGCACGGTGACCGCGTGACAGCCGAATCGCGGGTCAGCCAATCGCGCGCGGTGGACCGATTCCACAAGTCCTGCGAGGCGGTCGTCAGCCGGCTTCCGTTCGGGCTCAATTCGATCATCGCCCCGACGTTCCTCGGTTTCTGCGTGATCAACGGCTTCACCTTCAGCGTCGATCTCGTACTGCTCACCACACTGCGCGACGGCCTCGACCTTCCGGTACCGATTGCCGTCACAGTCTCCTACGCTTGCGCCTTCGCGCTGAGCTACGTGCTCAACCGCACCTTCAACTTTCAGTCCCACGGCGCGGTCGGCTCCCAGGTTGCGGTTTACGTCGTCGTGGTCGTCGTCAACTACCTGGCTTTCATCCTCGGGGTGACCACGCTGCTGTCGGCTATGGGGCTGCAGTACCAGCTGTCGCGAATCGTCGCGGGCATGTGCGAAGCGGTGTACATGTATAGCGCGATGCGATGGGTGGTCTTCCGCCGCTGACCCGCGCGCGATCGCTGCCTAGGGTGGAAGCGATCCAATGTAGAGGAGGCAGCCCGTGAGCGAGCACGAAGTGAAGATGATCATCTTGTCGACCGACGACTTGGACGAGTCGATCCGGTTCTACAGCGAGACCCTGGGCATGGCGGTGAAATTCCGCGACGGTGCGCACTTCGCCGCTCTCGACGGCGGCCCGATCACTCTCGCCCTGGCGACGGACGTTGACCATCCCATACCCGGGCAGGTCGTCGTCGGGATCAAGACCGCCGATGTCGACGCGGCGGCCAAGGCTGTGGAGGCAAGCGGTGGCGGCATCGTGAAGGGCCCGTACGACGATGCCCACGAGCGCCGTGCCGTGGTCTACGACAACAAGGGCAACGGCGTGGTCTTCTACAAGCCACTGGCCCGCTGAAAGACGGGCAGCCACACGGCATCACGCGCCGCGATGCCGCTCGACTCGAGGTCGTCGACCGACGGCGGTTGGCGAGGGCTGTGACCTGCGCCGTTGCGGGCGGTCGCTACGCGATTTCGGATCTCTGGAAGAACTCGCGAAAACGGCACGCGAATCGCGGGCGAAAGCTAGCATCATTTAATGGCCGACGAGGCGGCCACCGGGAGGATCCTCGGTGGCCGCTTCACTTAATTTTTCGGCCGACATCCCTTAACTCTTTGTAGCCCAAGCCTGCGCGCGGCGGCCGAATCAGCCTGTGTCCCAATGCTATTGCGGTGACCCGTAACGGGTCCCCGGCGACTCGGTGACGACGGCTCTTGCATCCCCTCAGTGCCCGACACCACGCGTGCGGCCGCGCCGCGCGTTGGTCGACAGGCGGGCGTCTGTTGCTGCCGCACCCGCCGACTTTCATGGCGCCGCGCCGGACCCACGGTTCCCCGGATAGCGCAGGCCAGACGTCCGCATCACCGGGCACGTACCGCACAACACGGCGGGTCGTCTTGCCGGAATGGGCTGATCATTGAAAATTCTGATCCGCTCGAGAGTCGCGAGCAACTGATCTTGATTTATTTTTAATTTGAACTTGACGTTGGTGATAATTAGGTCCATTTTTATTGATTAGACGCCTTGAGTTGGTGGTATACGGCTCACAATTAATTCAGGGTTGGGTGGGAGGTAAAAAATGGAGACGGTCGCAGCGCTCTTTGTAGCGTCAGTCGGGGCGTTCCTGTTGACGATCGGCATCGGTAGTGCCGACTGCACCAGCCAGTGCTTCGGCAACGGCGCCGGAATGCAGTGCACCTCGTGCGATTCTCCCAAGGACGGCGAGAGCCGCATGGCCACCCTGTTCGAGTAGAAATCTGCAGTTCGGAGTACCTTTTGCAGATCTTCGTCCGCTGCCGCCGGGGGGTCGGCGCCGGCTTGGACGGCCGCACCCATTCGACTCTTGCCCACCCGCGCTCGCCCGCGGAATTGCCGTCCGCCTCGGCTCGCAGTGAATGGTGACCTGGGGCGGGTGTGACATTTGAGGCGACCAATAAATTATTGATAAATCCTGAAGTCTGTTATTTCCTTGTTAGCCGTACTGCGGAATTCTCATTGCCCTATAACAAATCCGGGAGTTTACCTTTCCCTAGAAATCCATACCGCCTTCCTCTTGTTCACGTGTTCAACGGGCCAGGAGCAAAGCCTTTAGTTTGTAATCGCCGCCAAGTTCATACCCGGGGGCTCTCTTCGCCCGGTTTGTTGCAACTTTCGGCATGTTGGTCCCCGCCGGCGCCGACCCGCGCCGTCTCCGAGGCGCCGCCGCCTGCACAAGGGTGAAGTGCGCCGGGCGCCCCGCGTGCTTACGCTCCGCAGATGCGTAGCCTCGCGGCCACCGCTGCAGAGCTCCTGGCTTGGCGGTGGGGGCAGGTAGTGCTGGCGTGATCGCTTGCCGGGAAGGAGATCCGACGGTGCCTGACATCAAGATCGATGTGGAGCAGCTGACGGTTTCGGGAAGGCAGGTGAGCGATCAGGCCGAGGAGCTGGCGGCAGGGCTCCTCACGTCCGACAACCGGATCGAGGCGGCTCAGTACGGATGGGCCGGCAGGTCGGCGGTGGCACTCAGCGCCCGTGCGGCGCGATGGCTGCCGGTGGCGCAGGCGTTAGTGGGCAAGGTCGGCGATCACGGATTCGCGCTGCAAGACGCCGCGGTCCTGCATGCGGCGGCCGAGGCGCAGCGAGCGCGTGCACTTGCCGGGGTCGCTACCAGGGCCGCCGCGCTCGGTGGCCGCGGCTGAGAACAGTGGGGTATGGCCTTATCGGTCGCAGACGTTGACCGCTGGAACGCCGAAGCGGTGCGCGAGGTGTTCCACGCGGCCTCCGCGCGCTCGCTGAGCGCCTTCGGCACCTCCCGTGAATTGGCGACGCTCTCGGTGTTCGCCACCTGGGAGGGCGCATCCCGCGACGCCGCCGCACACCAGAACGCAGCAGTGCGGCAAGACCTCGACGCGCATGGCAACGAAGCGCTCGCCGTCGCGCAGGCCGCCGAGAAAGCCGCCGGCGGAATCGACAAGGTCAAGGCCGAGCTCGCGACGTTGCGCGCCGACGTCGCTTCCGCTCGGCTGCAACTCGACACCGCGGCCAGTCAGGTGTTGGCGATTCCCCAATTGCGTTACACCGCAGCCGAATGGGCGAAGATGCAGACGCAACGCGTCGAGCTGCAAAACCGCTTGAACGCGATCGTGGCTGAGGCCAACGCCGTCGACCAGGAGTTGGCGACGGCGATCAATATGGCCGACGGCGACGCGCCCATTCCGTCCGGGCCGCATGACAACCGGCCCGACGTGCAACGGGCGTTGGAGCAGCCGCTGCCGCAGGATGCCAAGCAGTTCGCCGACCTGTGGAACAAGCTCACGCCGCAGGAGAAGGACTGGCTCTACAGCCAGGACCACAACATCGGGAATCACCCCGGGATGCCCTGGGACCCGCCCGATCACCGCGGCAAGGATTACTACAACCGACTGCATCTGCCCGAGCTTGCGCAGCAGACGCAAGCCGACATCGACCGTCTGCAGCACCGGGTCGACGCACTGGCGGCCCAGATCTACATGGGCGATCACAACGAAGCGACAACCGGCGAATTCAATGCGCTGGCGCCCCAACTGCTGGCGGCCCGGCACAGCCTCGACGGCTACCAGTCCATGCAGACCGTGTTGAACCGCGACGACGGTGTGCGGCGCTACCTGGGCCTGATCGATAACCAGGGCCGCGGAGCGGTCGCGATCGGAAACCCCGACTACGCCAGGCGCAATGCGATCTTGGTGCCCGGCACCGGCCAAGACCTCGCGACCTTCGAAGGCAGCGACCTGAAGTCTTTGGCCATGTACAACTCCGCGATGGCGGCCGACCCGAACTTGAGGCCGGGCGATGTCGCGGTGACGACCTGGATGGGCTACGACCGTCCGATGGATCTCTTCGAGGCGGCGTGGCCCGATCGGGCCCGCGCGGGCGGGGGCGCGTTGGATGCGTTCGAGAGCGGGCAGCGCGCGTCCCACGTGGGAGCGCCCTCGATCGACACGGTGATCGGGCACAGTTACGGCTCAACGTTGGTCGGCGCGGCCGCATCCGGAGGCCATCATCTCGACGCCAACAACGTCATCGCGGTGGGCAGCCCCGGGATGCTCGTCCAGCATGCCGGCGACCTGAACCTGGAACCGGGTGCGAATGTCTATGCGATGCGGGCCCGCAATGACATCATCGAGTTGGTGACCGACATGACCCTGGGCCACGATCCGGCGGCCAACGACTTCGGGGCGACGCGGCTGTTCGCGGCTGCCGGACCGAGCAGTGACCCGCTCGGGCTGACGCCGAGCGTGGCGGCGCACAGCAGCTACTGGAGCGAGGGAAACCCGGCGCTGCTCAATCTGGGCGCCGTGATCGCCGGTGTGCCACCGCCCCAGGCCATTCCGAACGGCGGGGGAGGCTAAGCGGTGAGCCGTGCGCGTGTTTTCGGTGCTCTGGTGATGATCGCGCTCGTCGTCGCCTGCGGCCACGACCGTCCGCTGGGGCCGCCCACACCAACCGGCGCTACTGCTCTTGGAGGATCTTCCATGGAAGCAACACCACCACCGCCGCCCGGATGGAAGCTGGAACCGGTGATCCCGAAAACCCAACAGCAGGCTCAGGATACGGTGATCGGCTACCTCAAGAAGACCCTGGAGGCGTTGCCGCCCGGCACCACGCTGGACGCCAGCCGCTACAGCGGCGGCGGTACCGTGCACCCGTGCAAGGATGTCGAAACAAAGACGCCACCAATGGAATTCGCGACCAATGGCGATCTCATGTTGCCGGCCGGCGTGGACACGAACATGATTGTCGCCAAGGCCGGTGATATCTGGAAGAGCTGGGGCTGGCAGGTATACGAGCGGGACGGCTTCTACAAGCCCAACCGATTCGGCTATGCCCCCGACGGCTACATCCTGCAGATCGTTGCTAGGTATCAGCCCGGTTATGCGCCGACACTGCAAGGGATTTCGCCATGCTTTCCCGCCGACCTGCCTGCGGATCGCACTCCCTTCCCGACGATCCTCACCGGGTGAATTATACTGCGGCGCAACGCTATTCTGGTCGACCGTGATCGGCGGGCGGTGCCACTGATTCAGGGGCGGCCGCTTTTCACTAGCCCCACTCGTCCTCGTCGAGGACATCGACCGTCAGATCGTTGTCGGCAGCGCCTTTCGTCCCGTAAGCGAAAGTGATCAAGGTGCGATCGTCGGGGAGGGCCTCGACCGCGACGACGGTGGCACGCCCGATCTTCATCCGTATCCGGTCGCCGGGCTCTAACTCGTCGACGCGCTTAAGGGACACAGCGATGCAACCCCCTTACCGAGACCCCTATTATTCCCAAACCGGTGTCGCGTTATCCCCTATCCGGTGTCGCGGGCGCGGGGTCGCTCGGCTAGGGGCGATTACCCCGGCATCGCCACCTCCCGGCCCGCGGCCAGGGTTGTTGCGGATCTAGCGACGAAGCGAGGACGCGAGTACCGTGCGAGCGGTGACCAAGGACGGTGGTCCAGTCGTAATCGAAAATCTCGAAGTAGTGCCGGGTCAGGACGAGTCGCTCTCGGTGCTTATTCCACTGCATGGCGGGGACTTGGCGCGCGAGCCGAGCCAAGTTGAAGTAAATGCCGATGTCGAGGTGCTGACCGACCAACTCATTGAGGAGCTAGGAGCAGGCGCGGATGAGTGGCAAGCGACATTTACTGGGGGCTACGAGCTGACTTCGTCGCTGGTGCAGCCTGCAGATCAGTGGCAGGTAACCGGGATCACGCGGGTAACTAATGAAGAAACGCGCATTGTCTTCGGACGCCGTGGCCTCGACGAAGTGGGGATAAACCTGGCGACCGCGTCCTTGGGTGGTGTGAACTACGGAGACACCATTATTGGACCCGAATTGATTTGGAGGAGCGGAGGTTTCCTGGGTTTAGGAAAGGCGCGGGTGGAGTTCGTGCCCGACCCCGACCCTCCCGCTCCCGTTCCAGTTATGGTGCCTATCTGGCGCCTGCATCGCCCCAGGCCGGAGGGCTGCGTGGCAAGCTACACCACGGAACGGGGAGATCGCCAGGGCGCCGACATGACTGTCGAGGTACTTGGAATTGGTGCCGGCGCCGGTTTCAAGATAGACGTCAGTGTGACGGACGAATACATCGCGCGTGAGGCTTGTGTCGAGACGGTGATCCCCGCCAAGTATCAACTCCTACCGGGCAAGACATTGGTCAACGGTACCGAGGTGTCATATGGTTTCCGGGCGAAGCTGTTCGAAGCTGACCCGAATAAAATGGATACACGCAGAGTGCCCCAGGCCGATGATGACTGCGAGCGGTCCTATAGCGAAGTAGTCAAACTTGTTCACTATCCATGGGGATTGGGTCGCCTGCCAAAAGTGGACACCAGAAACTGGACTATGGACTTCGGGCAAGAAACTCACGGAAGACTGTCGATCGGGCTTGCGATGAATGGAGCTGTTCCATTCAAGCTCGGAGTGGATTACCAGCGAAGCACCCATCAAAGGACAACGTTGAAGACGACGTTGATACCTGGGACAGATTACGTCGCGTATGCGCCGAGGAGCCGCGCAAACCTGGCTTCTGGAGAGCAGGCAAAGAAGCTGCTGGAGAAGGAGCTGGAGATCTGCTGGACGACCCAGTTGCCTTCCAGCGACTAAGCGCATCGTCTCGATAGGCGATTCCGGTTTATGCCCAGTAGCAGAGTGTGAGGCCGATTACCGAGATGGCAACTCCTGCAGTCGCTAGACGGATATCAACCAGTTGCATCTCGGCAAGTTGAGTGCGGAAAGGCGCATCCGCCAGGTGGGGCTGTCACGTGTGGGTCTTCCAGCCGGCTTCGACGACGCCGAAGGGGCCCGCAGTCAGTGGATGTTCGGTATCGGGATCGATCATCTTGATGTAGAGGTCGTGGTTGCCGCACAGATTGCAGCCGTAGCCGATGAACCCGTGGGCGGTCTGGCCGGCTGTCACCGTGCCTTTGCGCAACGGCGGCAGCTTGCCGATCTTCGTGTAGTTGACGTTGTAGTCGGCACCAAGCCAGTGGTCGTCGTTCGGATGGGTGAATGGCTGGTCACCGCCGCCATATCCGGACACGATATATGCGTCGTCGTACGTGAACGGCCTCGGCGAGGTGCCGGCGATGGTCAGCTCGATCACGTTGCACTCCCAGCCGCCAGCACAGCCGGCCGGTAACCAAGTCGCGCTGTTGAGGGTGACATCGGCGGTCGCGCCGCTCGCGGCCTTCGCGTGGATCGCCGTCCCCAACTGACCTACCGGAAACGGCAGCGCCTCAGGGTCGGCGGCAACGGGAGGTGCGGGCGATGAGCACGCGACCGCGACGGCGGCCAGGACCAGAGCAGCACCCACGTCAATCCTCACGGACGAAGTACATCAAGGTCGACCCTTGGGGCCCAAGAGTCTGACAGGGCTTTGAGATGACAGCTATTGCATCACTTTAATAGCAAGGCTATGTATGGCATTTTAACTGCGCAAACTGTGGTGCGCGATACTGGGATTGAACCAGTGACCTCTTCCGTGTCAGGGAAGCGCTCTCCCGCTGAGCTAATCGCGCTGGGAGGAAAATTTCGGAGGTGGAGACGGGAATCGAACCCGTGTGCACGGCTTTGCAGGCCGTTGCCTCACCACTCGGCCACTCCACCGCTGGGATTGATGCCTCTTGCACCTTCGAGCGGATGACGGGATTCGAACCCGCGACCCTCACCTTGGCAAGGTGATGCGCTACCAACTGCGCTACATCCGCGCGCAACGGGCGAGATCGTCGCCCGGTGCGAAGGACGACGATAGTCCACCTGAGCGGGCGTGCACAAATCTCTAGGCCGTTGTCGCTCTACGCTATAGGGCGACCCCTGAGGGCGGATAAGTCATGTGCTGGTAGCCGGCCGTTCGTGCTAGTCTTCGACGTCGTTCGCCTCTCGGCGCCGGTCCCGTGGCTCAGTGGAAGAGCGTCCGCTTCACACGCGGAAGGTCGCTGGTTCGATCCCAGCCGGGACCACAAGCTGTTCATGCCGGTCAGGGTGAATTTTTACTCGATCTGGTCGCCGGATGGGTTATCCATGGGCTATGCCGGTGCTCCGCAAGGGCTTTGCTGGCCATGCCCACCCACCCCGGCCCCCGGCGACAAGTCCACAGCGCTCATCGGGTAGCCATTAGAACCAATTCGGGCAAATGGCACCACCACGTAGCAGCTGGAGCATCCGCCCGAGACCGCCGCCAAATTACGGCGCTGAAGAACACGCCCCTGGCCGACGCATCATTGATCCAAACCGCCACCGGCATTACGAAAAGTGCCGAGACTTTCACCAGCGGAACCGGAGGCGGCCCACTACGGTGAACACCGGCCCCACGGTCCGGTCGGGAGCTCAAAAACAAAGTGACCGCACACGCCGGGGCGGTTCACCTTGACGTGAGGCAACAGGCGCCCGACGTCGACGCAGTTTCAGCCAGGTTGCTGCAAACCGTCGACTACGAGAAGATCACGGCGATACGACCGGAGACAGCGTAAAGGGAGCCCGTGTTTTCAAGGGAAGCCCAGCCAAGAGTAATCGAGGGGATAACGGAAGGCGTTGGGTGAGAGGCATTTCGGTTACGAGCGCGGTAACACGAATGTGGATCCCACTGGTCATCGTGGCCGTGGTGGCTGTCGTGGGGTTGGCCGTCTATCGGGTCCGCGGCATCTTCGGCGTTGACCCCCGCCCGCCGGCGGTCAGTGCCATGTCTGATGACACCAAGCCGTTTAACCCCAAGCAGGTGACCTACGAAGTCTTCGGCGTTACCGGTGCCATCACAACCGTCAACTACTTAGATGTAGATGCTCAGCCGCAGCAGATTCTTAACACCACGATTCCATGGTCGCTTTCGGTAACCACGACGGCGCCCTCAGTCAGTGTCAACGTGGTGGCTCAGAGCGACGAAGACTTTATCGGCTGTCGCATCATCGTGAATGGGGTCGTCAAAGACGAAAGGGCCATTCACGGAGTGAAAGCTCAGACGTACTGCCTGGTGAAGTCGGCATGAGCGACCGACCCGAACCACCGTCGGGCCCACCTTTGCTGTCGCGGACGATCCACCGGTTTGCGGTGCCGATCGTCCTGTTCTGGCTGGGGCTCACCGCCATTGTGAATATCGCCGTGCCGCAACTCGAAGCGGTGGCAAAAGGACACACGGTAGGGGTGAGCCCCCAGCGGGCGGCGTCGCTGCAGGCGATGAAGCGCGTCGGCCAGGTGTTCCACGAATTTGATTCCGATAACGCGGTCATGATCGTGCTCGAAGGCGACAAGCCGCTTGGTGATGCGGCCCACCGTTTCTACGACGAGCTGGTCCGCAAGCTTTCGCAGGACAAGAAGCATGTCGAGCACGTCCAGGACTTCTGGGGGGATCCCCTGACGGCCGCCGGCTCGCAAAGCTCAGACGGCAAAGCCGCCTACGTCCAGGTGTTTCTTGCCGGTAACCAGGGTGAGAGCCTGGCGAACGAGTCCGTCGAGGCCGTGCGGCACATCGTGAGCACCACGCCGGCACCGCCCGGGGTCAAGGCCTATGTCGCGGGCCCCGCGGCGGTCACGGCCGATCAGTCCGAGGTCGGCGACAAAAGTATCGCGAAAGTCACCCTGATCAGTGTCGCGGTGCTTTTTTTGATGTTGCTCTATTTCTATCGCTCTATTGTTACCGTGATCGTCGTCCTGGCTATGGTGTTTATTGAGCTGGGTGCCGCCCGGGGAATGGTCGCCTTTCTGGCCCACTATGACGTCATCAGGCTTTCGACGTTCGCGGTTAACCTGGTCGTGTTGATAATCATCGCCGCGGGCACTGATTATGCGATATTCTTTCTTGGCCGTTACCAAGAGGAGCGTCAGGCCGGTACCGATAGAGAAACGGCGATCTACCGGATGTATCACGGCACAGCCCATGTTGTCTTGGGTTCGGGTCTGACCATCGCCGGCGCAATGTTCTGTCTCAGTTTCACTCATTTCCCCTATTTTCAAACCCTGGGTTTTCCGTGCGCAATTGCCGTGCTTGTCGCCGTCCTCGGCGCCCTCTCGATGGCGCCCGCCATCTTGACCATGGGCAGTTTCCTGCGCCTTTGTGACCCCAAACGAGACATGAACACTCGGGGATGGCGACGGGCGGGAACCGCGATTGTTCGTTGGCCCGCACCGATTTTCGTGGTGTCGGTGGCGGTGGCTCTGATCGGACTGCTGGCCCTGCCTGGATACCAGCCAAATTACGCCCTTCGCTTCTACTTGCCTGACGATACGCCGTCTAATATCGCGTACGCGGCAGCGGACCGCCATTTTCCGTCGGCGCGGATAAATCCCGAGCTGCTGCTGCTCGAGTCGGATCACGATATGCGGAATTCGGCAGACATGCTCATCTTGGATAGGGTGGCCAAAGGCGTCTTTCACATCCCCGGCATCGCGCAGGTGAAAGCGATTACCCGGCCCTTGGGCACTCCCATCGCGCATAGCTCCATACCGTTCTTGATCAGCATGCAAAACACGGGCCAGATCGAGAACATGAAGTATCTGAAGGACCGCATGGCCGACATGCTGACGCAAGCGGACGCGATGCAGCAAGCGATCGATGCATTGGAGCGCATGTATAACGTCATGGGCGAACTGGTCAGAAATACTCACCACATGGACGGCGTCACGCATGACGTTTCGGCGGTGACGGATGAATTGAGAAATCGGATCGAAGATTTCCAAGATGTCTGGCGGCCGATCAGAAGTTATTTCTACTGGGAAAAACACTGCTTCGACATCCCCGTGTGCTGGTCGCTGAGGTCGATATTCGACGCACTGGACAGCATCGACAAGCTCAGCGAGAAGCTGGCAGCTCTGACGACAGACTTCGATGTCCTCGATTCGCTGATGCCGCAGCTGCAGGCGCAGGTCCCACCGGAGATCGCGTCGATGAAGGTCATGAAGAACATGACGCTGAGCATGCACAGCACAATGTCCTCGTTCTACGACGAGATGGACACCATGAGCAAGAATTCGACCGCTCTGGGAAAGGCCTTTGACGCCGCGAAAAACGATGACTCGTTCTACATACCGCCCGAGGTTTTCGACAACGCCGACTTCCAGCGGGGCGAGAAAATGTTCCTGTCACCGGACGGCAAGGCCGCGCGGTTCATCATCTCCCATGAGGGAAATCCGGACAGCCCCGAAGGCATCTCCCACGTCGATCCCATCAAGCGAGCCGCCAAGGAGGCCATCAAGGGAACCCCCTTGGAAGGCGCCCAGATCTACCTGGGCGGCACCGGCTCGGCGAACAAGGACCTACAAGAAGTCGCCAAATACGATCTCCTGATCGCCGGGATGGCCGCGGCCGGTCTGATTTTCATCGTCATGCTGATCATCACCCGAAGCGTGGTGGCCGCGATCGTCATCGTGGGCACCGTGTTGCTTTCGCTCGGCGCCTCTTTCGGGCTCTCCGTCCTTGTCTGGCAGGACCTGCTCGGCATCGAATTGCACTGGATGGTGCTTGCGATGTCGGTGATCCTTCTCTTGGCGGTGGGATCGGACTACAACCTGCTGCTGGTCTCCCGGTTCAAAGAGGAAATCGGCGCCGGCCTGAAAACCGGAATTATCCGGTCAATGGGTGGTACGGGCTCGGTCGTGACGTTCGCCGGCCTGGTGTTCGCCGCTACCATGGCCGCCTTCATCGCCAGCGATCTTCGGGTCATCGGACAGATGGGAACCACGATCGGGCTGGGTCTGCTGTTCGACACGCTGATCGTGCGCTCCTTCATGACGCCGAGCGCCGCGGTGCTGCTCGGGCGATGGTTTTGGTGGCCGCAAAAAGTGCGGCCCCGCCCGGCCAGCCAGTTACTTCGATCCGTCGGGTCCCGGCCCTTGGTCCGTTCGCTGTTGTTGCCGAAGGATGCGCCCTAGCCTACGGGATTATGTTGCGCTGCAACGAAAGCCACGAACGAGATGCTCAGCGGTCCGGCTAGTTCGCCTTGCACGCGGCGATGAGCGCATCGGGGTCTGTCACACTGACCCACAACTCGCTGAGGGAGCGCGTCTTTCCCCACGCCTTCGCCTGTGCCGGTGGCTCGATCGTCAGGACCACCAACCCGTCCAACGACGCGTTGACCAGCCAGCGGTCGCCCCAAACGTGCACTCCGAGCGCGTAAATCCGCTCGGTCTTCGCCTCGGCCCTCGTGATCGCCTTCACACTCGTGATCGACGTCAACGGGATGTCGGCTTTAAAGGCCCACCCCATCTTCACGTGCAGCATCCCTGCCTCAACCCGCGCATTGCTGTTCATGGGGCCGACTCCCAGGGGCATCGACAACGGCAGAAACCACCCCGCAAAGCGCAATCTCGTTTGCACGGCCGGGACTTTACCTTGCCGGTCTCCGGCATCTCCGGTAATTGACAGTGTCGTGCAGGTGAACAATGCACTGCCTCAACGAGAATCGGCGTCGACGAGATTCTCATCAGGTCATGATCGCTGGCCCCTCACCTCCTAATGCATTGGGCGCGCGCAACTTCGGTCAAAGCGACCCGGCGAATCGGATCGATACGGAGGCCGTCTAACCGTAGACTGCCGCCAGGTCAACCCCCATCCACTCAAGGCAAGGTGGGAACGACGCGCGATAGCGAAGGCCTTCGAGTCGAGGACAAATCGCGCTAACCGCAGGAAGGTTGAACGATGAGCGATGGGCCGACGCCCTCGATCGCCACGAGCACACCCCGTCGCCGCCTGCGCGTCGGCCAGCCGCGCTGGGCCGCCCAGGAGTTGGTCGCGCTGACCGAACGCCGCCAGCCGTCGCCGACAGCGGTTCTGCTGGTCGCTTCTTCCGGCGCCTTCCTGACTTTCCTCGACACGACCGTCGTTGCCGTGGCGTTCCCCGACATCCGACGATCCTTCCCGTCCGCGGACATCGGCAGCCTGTCGTGGATATTCAACGGCTACAGCCTCGTCTTTGCGTGCTTCCTGGTGGTGGCCGGCAGCCTGGCCGATGTGCTCGGGCGCAGGCGGACATTCGTGTTCGGAGTGGCGCTGTTCACGCTCGCGTCCGGCTTATGCGCTGCCGCCGACAGCGTCGAGGCGTTGGTTGGCTTCCGCGTGCTCCAGGGCTTCGGGGCGGCGATGCTGGTACCCGCGTCGCTGGCACTGGTCATCGAGGGCTTCGGCACTGCCCGCCGCGCTCAGGCGGTGACCCTGTGGGGTGCGGCGGCAGCAATCGCGGCAGGTTTGGGCCCGCCGATCGGCGGCCTGCTCGTGGCGTGGGGAGGCTGGCGGTGGGTGTTTTTGGTGAATGTTCCGCTGGGCATCGCGATGATGATGGTTGCCTCGCGGGTGCTCGTCGAAAGCCGTGCTGCGGGGCGTCGGCGGCTACCCGATTTGCGCGGGGCGACGCTGCTGGCAATGGCGCTCGGGCTGTTGGCTCTCGGGTTGGTCAAGGGCGGGCAGTGGGGCTGGGCGAGCGCGGGAGTTACCGGCTCGTTGGGGGCCGGCGTGCTCGCTCTGGTTGGGTTTGTGGTGGGGTCGCGGTCTCACCCCGTGCCGCTGATCGATCCGACGTTGCTACGCATCCGGTCCTTCGTCGCGGCCAACCTACTGTCAGCCGTCGCCGTCGCGGGTTCCTATAGCTACTTCCTGACCCAGGTGCTGTACCTCAACTACATATGGGGTTACTCGCAGTTGAAAGCGGGTCTGGCGGTCGCGCCCGCCGCGCTGGTTGCTGCCGTGGTCGCGGCGGTGCTCGGCGGCGTCGCCGACCGGCACGGGCATCGGATCATCGTCATGGTCGGTGGTCTCATCTGGGCCGCGGGTGTGGGGTGGTTCCTGCTTCGCGTCGGGCCCGAACCCGACTTCCTCCAGGTCTGGTTGCCCGGCCAAGTGCTGCAGGGGATCGGCCTCGGCGCGGTATCGCCGCTGCTGGGTAGTGCCGCGGTGGCCAGGTTGCCGGAGGGCGCCAACTATGCCACTGCATCGGCAGTCAACGGCGCGGCCCGGCTGTTCGGTTCGGCGACCGGCGTCGCGGTGCTGGTGATCTTGATCGGGAAGACCGAGCATGGCGCTTCCGCGGAGGCGCTACGGCGGGGATGGGTTATGGCCGCGTGCTGTTTTCTCGCGGTCTCGATCGGTGCGGTATTCCTCGGCAGAACCTGCAACCACCATGCCCAGGTGATCGAGCCCGCATCCGCGCTCGAGCCGCGTTTCGAGCCTTCGGGTCCGCTGCCGGTGGCCGCCCCGGTCGAGCCGGTGCCGGCAGTAACCAATGATGCTGATCTGCTCGGGCGCCTGCCCCTGTTCGCTGGACTGGACACGGACACCGTCGCGGAACTCGCGCACCACGCCGAGGAGTTTGAACTGCAGGCAGGTTCGTATCTTTTTCACGCGGGTGACGTATCGGACTCGCTGTACGTGGTGCGCCGGGGTCGCCTGCAGGTGCTCCAGCAGGACATCGTGCTTAGAGAACTCGGCCGCGGCGAGGTGGTCGGCGAGCTCGGGCTGCTCGTCGACGCGCCCCGTTCAGCGTCGATTCGGGCCTTGCGCGACTCAACGCTGGTGCGGCTCACCAAGGCCCAATTTGACCGGATCGCCGAACGTGGAGCGCTGACGGCGCTGGTCCGGACCTTGGCAATCCGGTTGCACCAGGCACCGCCACCGGCGGTGCCTCCTCCCATGTCACCCGAGGTGGTTGTCGTGATGATCGGCGTCGGAGCCGACGCGCCCGTGCAGTCGGTGGCCGGTGCACTGGTTACCGCGCTGTCGACGCGGCTGCGGGTCGTGGATCCGGGCCGGGTCGACCGGGACGGCCTGGATCGCGCGGAGCAGTCCGCGGACAAGGTGGTGCTGCATGCTTCGATCAGCGACGAAGGCTGGCTTGACTTCTGCCTGCGCGTCGCCGATCGGATTGTGCTCGTCGCGGGAGATCCGGCACCGCCGCCGGCGCCGCTGCCACCGCGAGCAATGGGCGCCGACCTGCTGTTGGCCGGTCCGCCTGCCACCCGGGCGCAACGGCGGCTATGGGAGGAACTGATTGCGCCCCGATCGGTTCACGCGGTCGACCACCGGCGCCTGCCAGCCGACTTGGGCCCGCTGGCTGCGCGTATCGCGGGCCGCTCGGTTGGGCTGGTACTCGGCGGCGGAGGCGCACGCGGTCTTGCCCACATCGGGGTTCTCGAGGAGCTGGAGCGGGCCGGGGTCACAGTCGATCGGTTCGCCGGTACCAGCATGGGGGCGATCATTGCGGCGTCCGCAGCCGGCGGCCTGGACGCGGCAGCCGTGGACGCGCAGGTATACGAGTGCTTCGTTCGACGAAATCCGGTCGGCGACTACACGTTGCCGACCAAGGGGTTGATTCGTGGTCGACGCACGGCGGCCCTGCTTCGGAAGGCCTACGGAGAACGGCTCGTGGAGGAGCTGCCGAAGCAGTTCCGTTGTGTCAGTGTGGATTTGGTTTCTCGACGAGCCGTCGTGCACCGCCGGGGCCTACTCGCCGATGCCGTTGGGTGTTCGCTGCGAGTGCCGGGTCTCTACCCGCCCCAGGTCTACAACGATCAGCTGCATGTGGATGGCGCCGTGCTGGAGAGCATCCCTGCCGCTGCGCTGTTGGGCTCCGACGGCCCACTGATCGCGGTGCACGTCGGGTATGAGCCTGACGCACCGACTCAACCGGACGGTCCGCCAAACGTGCCAGGCATCGGCGACACCCTGATGCGCTCGATGGCGATCGGTGGTCAGATGGCGGTGGATTCTGCCTTGGCACAGGTGCAGGTCGTTATCCGCCCTGACATCCGTGCCATCGGGTTCCTGGAATTCCACCAGATAGACGCTGCCCGCGAGGCCGGGCGCGCCGCGGCCCGCGAAGCATTGCCGCAGATCGCCGCGCTGCTGCGCTGACCTTCGAGCGTGGCCGCCTACGCCAGCACGGTTCGCGTCTTCACCAGCGCGAAACTGACCTGCAACGACCGCCGGCTACTCGACAGCGTGCGGGAAGCGGAAACCAAACTGGGCGCCTTCATGCAAGCCCTTACCCTGCCCGCCTCCGAATCGGCTGACGAGGAGAGGGAACGGATCGACCGCATCATCGCCAACGGCGACAAAGCGCTGCGCGACTTCCTGCGCCCCATCGATGCCGTCATCACCCGGGGCTTCGACCTGTACTCATCACCCCCGAGCCGGGTCGCGCGGTGGCGGCGACTCAAGAGCGAGGCGTAACCCAGCGATGGCCGCGGCTTTGGCCGCGGCCATGCAGGATTCGAGCTTATGAGGCCCGGCGTCGACCGATCACGGCCTCGGTCCAGGCCCGGTCCTCGGTGTAGATCGCCTCGTCGCCGTGTTGCACGCGCTTGGCCTTGCCGCCATCTTGACCCTGGCCAGCAGGCGCGGCGCCCATCGGCATGCCCACGCCACCGCCCTTGTTCAGCGCCGCGTACGCGGCCGGGACCGGAACACCTCCGCCCGTGGTCGCTCCGGGCCGAGCCACCGCTGCCGAGTCTGGCGCGAGCTGCAATGGCATCTTGGGCATCGCCGGCAGGCCGGCGCCGCCGGCTCCGATCGATGCCGGCTTGATCCCCGCCCCTTTTGGCAAGTTGGGCACAATCTTCAGGTTCTTCGAGGCATCCTTCAGCGTCGCGTCGGTCGGCATCGACGGCGTCCCGCCCGACGGCAGAGCGGGCATGGCACCCCCGAGCGGAGGCAGTCCGCCGTCCGGAAGGGGCAGGGGCTCAAGTCCGGGACCTGCCCGGAGGTCGGGTGCGGACGGCACATCGATCTTGTAGGCGACCGGGGGCATCGGCGGATTCACCGGACCCAGCGCGACGCGCTGCTCGTATTCGGCCAGCACCGCCTCCGACTTCGCCTGGTACTCCGCGTAGACGCGCAGCAGCGCGGGCTTGCCCCATCGTTCCCAGCCCGGCACCGACTGGTTCGATATCCACCGCTCGTCGAGCTGCCGCAGCCTCTCGAGGGTGGGGTGCTCGCTGACTGCCCAGCGGTGCGCGGCAACCAGGTTCCGGGCCTGGGTGGACAGCTGGCCGCACAGTCTCGCCATGTGGTCCAACCAGTTCCGATCCAGATCGAAGTGCCGCTCGACGGCGTCACTCGCCTCGCTGTCCCAGTCCGTGAACGGCCGGAACCGAAAGCTGGCCTGCGACAACGTCCGCAGATATGCCGCCCACTCCTCGGCGAAGTCGAGAAGAGATCTGCCTTGGTCACCCTGCATCAGGGCCTTGGCCGCCTCCTTGACCGGGCTGTAGGGGATTGGGTCCAGGCCCGTCAGCGAAACCGTGCTGGCCAGCATCGCCGGCTCGGCGTCGGTTTCCGTGTGCGCGGGCGCCGGCGCGGCCATCGGCGCGTCATTGTTCAGCGCGTCGGCTGCCAACTCGTCGATGTCCTCGTAGGCCTTGGCCGCGTTGCGCAGCGATTGCGCGAGTCGTGCGTGCTCCCGTTCGCCGGCGTGCAGATAAATCCGCATGTTGTCGGCGGAGAAGGCGAGTTGTTGGGCCGCCCTGGTGGCCAGCTCGAGAGCGCAGGGCGCCTGGCCGTTTTCGGAGGGAACGCCCGGGATGGGGGCATCCAGCTCGCCGGCACGGGCGATCAGCTCCGCGTGCTCCACGTTCAGTGTCTTTGTCATCGCGATTCGTCTCCTGGCTGCTGCCTGCGGTCGGTGTGGTTATCGCTTGATAACTTAGACAAAGGTTATCAAACGATAACCGAATGTCAAGCGTTGTTGGGCGGCGAATGTGAACGACGGGGCCCGTGGGCCCGGCCTAGGAGTTCCGCGCAGGCCGAGCCCCGCGCGTGATGGCCAATCGCAAGCCGGAGCGGCGGCTAGACGGTAATGTTCGGCCGGGCGGTCTGAATGTCCAAAGAATTTGCAGCAGAACGGATTTCGGGTAGACGAGCCGGGTCGGCCAACAGTGCGATCATCGCGAATTCCAGGATCTCGTCCGGGCTCACCGCGAGCTGGGGCGTCAGCGCGTCGAACAGCGCCTGCAAGAGCCTCGACGCCGAGATCGGGTCCATGGCACGCGCGTCACCTTCGGCCTGTGCCGTTTCGACCAGCCCGGCGAGCGCGTGCTCGATCTTCAAAGCCAGTGCCTGCTCCGCACCGAAGCTGTCCTGCCACAGGTCCGGCGTCGCGATGACGGAGACCACCACCTCGGGCGAGGCGTGCAGATGCTCCAGAGATTCCCGCAACATGCGGTGCAGCTTGACGATTGCCGGCACCGGCATCGCGGCAAGCTCATCGGCCAGCGCGCTCGGCCACTCCAGAGCCAGCCGGACCAGCGCCGCGAAGATATCGCTCTTGGCCTTGAAGTGCTTGTAGAGGGCAGGCTGCTCGACTCCGACGGCGGACGCGATGTCCCGGGTGGAGGTGGCGGCGTATCCCTGCTTGGCGATCAGCTCCGCGGCGGCACGCAGGATGCGAACCTTGGTCGGGCTCGGGTGCTTGGCATCTGCGGGCATGTGGCCGAGGTTAGCCGTAACCCTGGCACGCCCGCGGCATCTGGCCCAGACTGAAACGGCGACATCCCTCACTCAACCCGGAGAGGACAGCATGCCTCCCTTTGAGCTAACCAGCACGGGGACACCGGATTTCGACGAGGGCGATGTCTACTTCATCGGCAAGGGCGAGCACGACCTCGCCGACATTGCGCGCCGCTACCCGGACATCGACCTCACGAAATTCGTCCACCTCGCCCACGACGAGACCTCCGCGTTTAAGCCCAGCGCGTGACGACAACAATGAGATAGCCCGAGCGCCAGACCAAGACCCCTAAAGGAGTAGACGATGAGTAACCAAGAAGGGATCGGCATTCTCAAACTCGAGTGCCCGCAAAGCCATCCCGTCGGCAGAATCCTCAAGGAAGCCCCACACCAGCAGGTCGTCTTCGACCCGGGGGTCCAGGTCGGACCGCGCCGATTCTGGCCGGACGAGCAGGACCAGCCGCAGTTCAGCATTCGCTGCTCGCAGTGCGACCGGGCCGTCGGAGACGCCTCGACCACGCTGCAGGACAGGCACCGCAACCTGGTCATGAGCATGTCCGAGACCAGCGAGGTCGCCACGCTGCCGTTCGTCTAGGGCCCCGCGCATACTGTAAGAGTTTCAGTAGCGAGCGCGATCCTGGAGGAGCCCCGTGGCGCAGACCCCGACGACATCGCAGAGCACGCCCCTGCCCCCGGACGGGGATTGGCTGGGCACCCCGTATCTGTCGTTCGAGCGTCAGGGACCGATCGCGGTCTGCACGATCGATCGTCCCGGGGCGCGCAACGCGTTGACGCCCGCGATGTACTTCGGAATCCGTTACGCCGTAGGCCTTGTCAATTCGGATCCCGGCCTGGCCGGGCTGTTGATCACCGGCACCGGGGACGTGTTCGCGCCCGGTGGTGACATGACCGGCGGGGGAGGCGTCGACGACTGGATCACCTTCGGCGCCGCACTGGGCATGGACGTCACCCCGTTCGACGCCGTGCGGACCTCGGCCAAACCGATCGTCTCCGCGGTCAACGGGCTATGCCAGGGCGGCGGCATGCAGATCGCGCTCTGCAGCGACTTGTCCGTCGTGAGCGAGCGGGCGACCTTCCGGGTGCCTGAGCTGTTCCGTGGCTACGCCGACACCTACTACAGCCAGATGCTGCTGCGCCTGGTCGGGCCGGTGCGCACCCGCGATCTGATGTTCACCGGCCGGGTGCTCACCGCCCAGGAAGCACTCGACTGGGGTCTGGTGACCAGGGTGGTGCCCCACGACGATCTCTTCGACGTGGCCCGTGACCTGCTTGCACAAAGCTGCCGGACCGCACCGCGCGCCCGCAACGTCATCAAGTCCAGCATCGACAGCTATCTGGGCCTGTATGACCGCATCGGCATGACCAGCAGCCTGATGGACGCCGAGGCGCGCGAAGGGGTCCGCGCGTTCAAGGAGCGACGCTCGCCGGACTGGGTGCATCCGGAGTTGCGGACCGAGGGACGCCTTTAGAACTTCAGTCGATCTTCAGGTCGATCCACTCGCCGTGCGGAGCGGTGTGCAGCACTCGCTTGATGCCCGCCTGGTCGAATGCCGCGGCTAATTCGCTCGGGCCCTCGCTGAAATGGGCCCAGCCGTCGACGTGGGCCGGGATCACCACCTTGACGCCGAGCACCTCGGCGGCCGCGGCGGCGCGCGCCGAGGTCAGGGTTAGCGGACGCCCGCGCTCCTTGGCCGGCACGATCGCGGCGCCCGCGAACAGCACCGCGACGTCGATCTCGCCGATGCGATCGGCCACCTCGGCGACCGCGCTCATCGAGGCGTTGTCCCCGCTGAGATAGATGGTGGGCAGCCCCGGCCCGTACAGCACGAAACCCGTGACCTCGCAGTTGACGTGGCCCTCCATGTTGCGCATCCCGTCGGCCGGACCGTGTACGGCCGGAACTGCTTGTGCCGCAACGCGTCCGGGTCCACCCGGCAGGTAATACGACTGCCACGGCTGCAGCCCCACCGCCGGCGGGCCGAAGCGGCCGGCGGCACCGGGATTGGTGACGATCAGCGGCGCGGCCTGCGCCATCCGCCGTCCGGCGTCGTCCAAATTGTCGGGGTGTTCGTCGTGGCTGATCAGCACCACGTCGACCTGCCCGAGGTCGTCGGCGCTCACGGCCGGCCCGGTGAGCTTGTTCAGGTAGTCATGCGGGCCGGGCGGGTCGAAGGTCGGGTCCATCACGATCCTGCGGCCCGCGATATCGATCACCGTCGTGGGGCCACCCAGCACCGCGATCGCGCCGTCCCGTCGCTTCGCGTCGACTACCTCGCCCATGTCGCCCCTGATGCCTTCGCGATCGAATCGATATCGGGTCGAAAAGCAGGCTATAACATCGCGGATCGGCGGACCGCGGTGACTTCGACTTCCACCCGGATATCCGGCCAGACCAGCGCCGGGACCACCGCGAGCATGAACACGGGTTCGTGTCTGATCACCGACGAGCGCACCGCGGCATAGGCCGGAATGTCGGCCGCGTCGATCAACCACTGCCGCACGCTGACGACGTCGGACAATCGCGCCCCGGCCCGGCTCAGCGCTTCCTCGACGTTGCGCCACGCCTGGGTGGCTTCTTCGGTGAAGTCCTTGGGCAGCGTTCCGTCGGGACGCAGCCCGGGCGTGCCGGAGGTGTAGATGACCTCAGAGCCCGCGGGTACGCGTACCGCGTCGGCGTACCTGCCGATGCGTGCGGCGACGCCGGTGTTGACGGATTCGAACGGCCTGCTCATATCGCCCTTTCGTCGTGGATCGTGCAGCCGGCGTCATACCTTGCGGGCGCGATCCTTCCAATATGGTTCGCGGAGCTGGTTTTTCAGAATCTTGCCGCTGGCGTTGCGGGGCAGCTCGTCGACGAAATCGACCGTCCGCGGGCACTTGTAGCCGGCCATGTGCTGGCGGCAGAACTCGATGATCTCGGCGGGTTCCAGGCCGGGGCCGACGACGATCGCCTTGACGGACTCGCCCCATCGGTCGTCGGGCACCCCGATGACTGCGGCGTCGGCGATCCCGGGATGCTCGAGGAGCACGCTTTCCACCTCGGGCCCGTACACGTTCTCGCCCCCGGTGATGATCATGTCCTTGAGCCGGTCCTCGATGAACAGGTAGCCGTCGGCGTCGAGACGTCCGATGTCACCGGTGCGCACCCAGTCGTCGGCGGTGATGGTGTCGGCGGTGGCTTCGGGCCGATTCAGGTAGCCGATCATGCGCTGATCGCTGCGCACCCAAACCTCGCCGGACTCGCCGTGTGGCAGCTGCTCACCCGACTCGGGATCGACAATGCGAATCTCGTTGCCCTGAGCGGCTTTTCCGGCCGACATGAGCAGTTCGGGCCGGCTGGAATTGCGGTGGTCGTCGGCGTCGAGCGCCGCGATCGCGCCGCACAGCTCGGTCTGTCCGTAGACCTGCACGAAGTTCATCTCGGGCCAGGCCGCGAGCGCGCGCTGCAGCAGCGGCACCGGCATCGGGGCCGCGCCGTAGACCAGGTAGCGCAGAGCCGACATCGCGCGGATCGCCGCCTCGCCGGCGTCCAGGAATCGGGCGATCACCGGCGGCACCAAGAATGCATGCGTCGCACCGGCTTTCACGGCGCCGATCAGCGTCGCGGCCTCGGGCTCGCGGGTCAGGAACGTCGGTGCGCCCGCCCGGATACCGAAGAACGCATACGCGATACCACCGACGTGGAACAGCGGCATGGCAACGAGGTTGGCGTCGCCGTCCGAGAAGGGAAAGGGCGGCGACAGATTGATGATGTGATTGACCAGGGCCCGCTGGGTCAGCTGAACGCCTTTCGGGCGACCGGTGGTGCCGGAGCTGTAGATCGTGATCGCGGCGTCGGTGTCGGCGACCTCCGGATCAACCTCGACGGGTGGTGCTGCGGCGACCAGGGATTCGTATTCGTCCTCGGCGCCGCCCACCACGATGACGCGCTGCACGCCACTCACCTTCGCGCGGATCGCCTCGACCGCCGGCGCCAGCTCGGCACCGACGACAAGCACCTGCGCGCCGCTGTCGTTGAGCACGTGGACGAGCTCGTCGCCGATCACCCGCCAATTGACGATCGTGGACACCGCGCCGATCGACGTGGCAGCCAGCAGGGTTTCCAGACAGGCGGGGTGATTCTTGTCCAGGAATGCCACCACCTGGCCGCGCCGCAAACCCGCGGCTCGCAGCGCGCCGGCCGTCTGGCGAATACGCGACGCCCACTGTGCCCACGACCACTGCCGCTCACCGAAGTGGATCGCCACGTCGTCGGGTCGGTGCGCCGCGTGCTGCTCGACCATGCCGACGAGCGTCTCCGTCGTGCCGGTGCTGACGTCGGCTGGTGGCATTAGTTCTCCGCTCATCGAAAATCCCTGGGTCCCCGGATGCAGTCAAGTCCAGGCTAGTCACCCTGTCCACGACGAGTTTCGTGAGAGTAGGAGCCTCCATCCTCCAGGCCGGCGTCGGCTAGGAGGTCGATGGGAGGTCGACCCTCGAAATATCCGAACGCATCAGCGTCACCGTATGAGCCGCGCAATCACGCGGTTGCCACGGTGATTCGCGACCGGTAAGGATCGGTGAAGGGCAGCCAGGCCTCGTCCAGACCGGGTACCTCCGCTTCGGCCGTCAGCGCGTCGATCACCCCACGCACCGTCTCGCGGTTCTCGATGCGCCGCCACACCAGCGACCACGTCCAATAGGGTGCGGGCGCGGCGATCGGGCGCTGCACGAGATCTGCCGGCCGCGCGGCGGTTTGCGCCTTGGGTGACGCAAGCACCGGTCGGCCCAGCCGCCGCACATGCTCGAAAAACATTGGGGCAGCAAGCCCCCCGTCGCTGATCCGCACCGTGCGAGCTCCGGTCTCCCGGGCGAACTGCTCCCCGTACCGGTTCCACGAGAACCAGCTGCCGGAGTCGGCGTCGAGCAGCACCACTGCGTCGGACGCCTCGACCGGTGAGGCGTCCGAGCCGACGCTGACGGCGTAAAGCTGTTCGGCGCCAATGAGATGCGCGTTCAGGCCATGCCGGTCCAGGTCGGAGGAGCGCACCCCGCAGATCGCCAAATCGACGCCGCCCTCGGCCACCCGGGCGACCTACGCGTGCGACGGCAGCACCCACGTGTCGATGTGCACCTTCGCGACCGCGGAGGTCCGATCGGCCAGGTCCGGGGGAAGCCACTGCGCATAGCCGATCCGCACGGGTTCGGCCAGCGACAGCCCGATTGCCGACCGGCGCAACTGATCTGCCTGATCCAGCAGCGTGCGGGCCGACGGGAGCAACGCCGCTCCCGTTGCTGTGAGGGTGACCGAGCGCCGGTCGCGATCGAACAGTCGCACCCGCAGATCCCGCTCGAGGACCTTGATTTGCTGCGAAAGTGACGGTCCGGCAATGCATAAGCGCTTCGCGGCCCGACCGAAATTAAGCTCTTCAGCGACCGCTACGAAATAACGAAGGTGACGCAACTCCACACGGAAAATGGTAGTGCGACACTGGGAGTCATGGCCTAGCAGAATCGCGATGACAACGTATGTAACCATTGCTGGGCAAACCCTCGGATAAAGGAATCAACACATGGTCAATGTTGATCGCGCTCGTCACCGCACTGTCGTCGTGACGGGTGCGGCGTCGGGCATCGGCCTGGCTACCGCGCGGCGCCTGATAGCCGAAGGCGCCACCGTGATCGGAGCCGACCTGGCATCCCCGCCGGACTTGGGACCCGACTTCCACTTCGTCACGGCCGACGTGACCGAAGAGACGGCCATCCAGGCCGTGTTCGCCGCCGTGCCGGGCCGCCTCGACGGCGTCTTCCACGCGGCCGGTGTTGCCGGCGGCGGCCCGGTCCATCTACTCGACCGCGCGGAGTGGGATCGAGTGATCGGGATCAACCTCACCGGTACCTTCCTGGTCGCCAAGGCGGCCCTGGCCAAGATGATCGAGCAGGACAGGGTCGACGGCGAACGCGGCTCGATCGTGACCGTCGCCAGCATCGAGGGACTGGAGGGCACCGCGGGCGGCAGCTCCTACAACGCGGCCAAGGGTGGAGTGGTGCTGCTCACCAAGAACATTGCGCTCGATTACGGCCCGAGCGGCATCCGGGCAAACGTGATCTGTCCGGGCTTCATCGACACACCGATGGCCCAAAGCGTTTTCGGGCTGCCGGGAATGGAGGGCCCGCTGGCCTCGATCACCGAGGAGCACGCGCTGCAACGGCTCGGCCGGCCCGAGGAGGTCGCGGCCGTGGCGGCGTTCCTGCTATCGCTCGACGGGTCATTCGTCAGCGGCCAGGCCATCGCCG
The DNA here is from genome assembly GCF_036409155.1 of Mycobacterium sp. 050128. NCBI lineage: Bacteria > Bacillati > Actinomycetota > Actinomycetes > Mycobacteriales > Mycobacteriaceae > Mycobacterium > Mycobacterium sp. 050128. The sequence continues at coordinate 342,798 of NZ_JAZGLW010000004.1, forward strand.
TCGACGGCGGCTACACCGCGGGTCGCGATCACGGTGTCGTCAAACTCTTCGGCTTTCCCGACTAGCGCCTTAAGATTCGCGCATGGTCACTCCTGACGAAGCGATCGAGGCGATTCGAGGTACCGGGGGAGCCCAACCCGGCGCTCGGGCGCTGCACGCGAAAGGCACGCTGTACCGCGGCACATTCACCGCTACCCGGGATGGGGCGACCCTGTCCCGGGCAAAGCATCTCGACGGCAGCGAAGTTCCGGCGCTGGTCCGGTTCTCCAACGGATCGGGCAACCCGAAGCAGCCCGACGGCTCGCCGGGAGTGCGCGGGATGGCGGTGAAATTCACCCTGCCCGACGGATCCACCACCGACGTGTCGACCCAGACGGCCCGGCTGTTCGTCTCCAGCAAGCCGGAGGGTTTCGTCGATCTGCTCAAGGCGATGCGGCCCAGCCTGACGACACCGCTGCGAATGGCGAAGTACTTCGTCACCCATCCGCGACTGCTCGGCGCGTTGCCGGTGCTGCGCGACGCCAACAAGGTACCGGCCAGCTACGCCACCATCGAGTACCACGGCCTGCATGCGTTCCGGTGGATCAGCGCCGACGGCAACGCCAGATTTGTTCGCTACCACCTGATCCCGGCCGCGGGCGAGAGCTACCTCTCGGGCGCCGATGCCCGCGGTGCGGCCCCGGACTTCCTGACCGAAGAGCTGAATACGCGCCTGGCACAAGGGCCGGTCCGGTTCGACTATCGCGTGCAGATCGCCGGGCCGCAGGACTCGACGATCGACCCGTCGGCGCCGTGGCGAAGCGCCGAGACGGTCACCGTCGGCACCCTGGAAATCACCGGACTCGATACCCAGCGCGAACACGACGGCGACATCGTCGTTTTCGACCCGATGCGAGTGACCGACGGCATCGAACCATCCGATGACCCCGTGCTGCATTTCCGAAGCCTCGCGTACTCGGCGTCGGTCAAGCTGCGCACCGGTGTGGGGCGCGGCTCCGAAGCGCCTCCGGCCTGACGCAAGCGCGCCGAGCTGCACGATTGCCGGCGCATTACGTTGTGCGGCTAGTGTTTTTGGAAGTGTTGGCTTCGCATGTCATTTTGATCGGCCTGGCCGGGATCGCCGCCGGCGCAATCAATGCGCTCGTCGGATCGGGGACCTTGATCACGTTCCCGACGCTCGTCGCCCTGGGCTATCCGCCGGTCACCTCCACGATGTCGAACGCCGTCGGTCTGGTCGCCGGCGGTGTCTCGGCCACCTGGGGTTACCGCGCCGAGCTGGATGGTCAGTGGGATCGATTGCGTTGGCAGATCCCGGCGTCGCTGGCCGGTGCCGCGCTGGGCGCGTACTTGCTGCTGCACCTGCCCGAGAAGGTATTCATCGAAGTGGTGCCGGCGCTGCTGGTGCTGGCCCTGCTGCTGGTGGTAGCCGGGCCGCGGATTCAATCCTGGGCGCGCCGTAGGGCCGAGGCCCAGGGTCGTTCCGCCGACCACGTCTCGCCGGTGCGGATGGCGCTGCTGGTGTTCGGCACGTTTGCCGTCGGGGTCTACGGCGGGTACTTCACCGCCGCGCAAGGCATCTTGCTGGTCGGCGTGATGGGGGCACTCTTGCCGGAGTCGATGCAGCGCATGAACGCGGCGAAGAATCTGTTGGCCCTCGTCGTGAATATCGTTGCGGCGGTGGGTTATACGTTGGTGGCATCGGACCGCATCAGTTGGTCGGTGGCCGCGATCATCGCCGCGAGTTCGCTGGTCGGTGGATTGGTCGGCGCGAAGTACGGCCGCCGGTTGTCGCCGAACGCGTTGCGCTCCACGATCGTGGTGGTGGGGCTGATCGGGCTGTATCGCCTGTTAGCGGTGTAGGCCGTCAGCCTGCCGTGGCCGCGGCGGCGTAGTCGATGACGTCCATCATGTCGCCGCGCTGTTGCCAGACCTTGCGTTGCCGCATCGCACCGTTGCCCTGCGCCAGGATGCGGTCGAGTTCGGCGGTGGCACGGTCGTATTCGCCGAGTTCGTCGAGCGCCGGACGCACCCGTTGCACCAGGGCATCGAGCTGCTGACGAGCCGGCACCGCGCGGTGCTGGTTCGCCGAGTCGAGCAAGTGTCCCGACAGTCCGTCGTGGGCGGCCTTCCAATACGCCGCCCGCAGCGCCGCCGGTGGCAATCGGCCGCCGTCGTCGCCGCGGCCGTCCACCTTCAGCGCCGTCATCACCGCGGCCCGGATCAGGGTGGCCAGCAGCACCGTCTCCTCGACCGTCGCCGGTACGTCGGCCACTCGCACCTCGACCGTCGGCAACTGCGCCGACGGGCGCACGTCCCAATAGATCATCTTGGGATCCAGGATCACTCCGCCGTCAAGCAGCATCCGCACGGTGCGGTCGTACTGCTCCGGTGAGGCGAAGAACGGCGGCGGCCCGGCGGCCGGCCAGCGTCGCCACAGGATGCTGCGCCAGCTCGCATAGCCGGTGTCGGTACTGCGGTACAGCGCCGAATTCGCGGACAGCGCAAGCAAAGACGGTAGCCACGGTCGTAGCCAGTTGCTGACCTTGATGGCGGCAGCCCGGCTGGGTACCTCGACATGCACGTGGCACCCGCAGATGCCTTGCTCGTGCGCGATCATCCCGAACTCTTCCCCGATCCGCTGATAACGCTCGGTTTCGGTGATCGGGAACTCGTGCGGTGTGACCGGAGGGAGCCCCAGGGCCAGCAGCCGCACGCCACTGGCCTCGGCCGCCTGCGCCGCGGTGCGCCGCAGCAGCGTGAGTTCCGCACGCAGTTCCGCGCTGCTCGTGGCCACACTGGAGGCGGTTTCGACTTGGCAGCTGCTCAACTCCAGCTGCAGCGCGATCCCCCGGCGCTGGGCCTGCGCGGCCACGTCGTTATTGGATGGGGCCGGTTCGCCCGTTTCGGGGTCAACGAGGAGAAATTCCTCCTCCACACCGAAGCTGGGTAGGTGTTGCATCCAGCGCCCGGGGGGCTAACGAGCCAGCGCTGAGTCCACGGTCGGGTAGACGGGCAACATGCCGCTGAGCCCACACGCGTCGACGATTCGGAAAACGATCCGCTGCGGACTGACCAGCCGCAGTTCGATTCCGCGCCGGCGCAGGGCTGCTGCCGCGTCGGCCAACACCTCGACCGCGCAGCAAGCCATGAAATCCAGTCCGGTGACGTCGACGATCAGGGGGCCGGGGGACGCGACGACACCGGCAGCTTCGTTGACCAGATGGCGCCAGGTTTGCTCATTGCAGGCGTCGATCTCGCCGCCCGCATAGATGATCACGGCCGCGCCGCGGCGATCCGTGGTCGCCCGCAGCGTGCTGTGCGGGTCGCCGAGCTCGTAGACCAGTCGCGTGCTGAGCATCAGCCGCGGGCCCGACGTGGGGGGAGCATGATCTGCAGTTGTCTTCATGGGGACTCCTAATCGACGGGCGCCGTCGGCGCCGCGATGGATGTCCGTCCTAGTGTCTGAAGACAGACTTTCCGCGAAGTGCGCGGATCTCCTTTGTATAACGAGACAGAGCGGTCTGTCTACATGTACCGGTTAAGAGTATCGTAAGCCTAAATATGGAAAATTCCGACATCGTGCCGGCCGCTCCGTCTGCCCGTGAACGGATCTTGAATGCGGCATATGAGCTGTTCAGCCAGCGTGGGATTCGTGCTGTCGGCACCGATGAGGTGATCGACCGCGCCGGCGCGGCCAAGGCGACGCTGTACCGGCATTTCGCGACGAAGAACGACCTCGTGCTGGCCGTCCTGGAGCGCCGCGAAGAGATCTGGACGCACGGGTTGATCGAGGCCCAGTCGGAGCAACGCGGCACGACGCCGGAGGAACAGCTGCTGGCGATCTTCGACGTGATGCACGAGTGGTTTCAGCTTCGCGACGGCTTTGAAGGCTGCTCGTTCATCAACGTGCTGCTCGAGCTGGGCGCCGATCACCCCGCCGGGCAGGCCAGCATCGCGCATATCGACCACGTCCGCGACATCGTGCGCCGCCGCGCGCTGGCCGCCGGTCTCACCGACGTCGAGGACTTCGCCTCGTCATGGCACATCCTGATGAAGGGGGCCATCGTTCTCGCGGCTGTGGGTGACCTGGAGGCTGCTCGGCGCGCGCAGAAGATGGCCATTGTTCTGATTGAGCAACACCGCCCGGCGGCCGTGATCGAGACAGAGGAAGCGACCGGCTAGCTCGCCCGCACCGTCAAGCAGCGTCGGCGGCCGTGCTTCCGGTCTTCTGCTCGTATTCGGCCTCGAGTTCGGCGATCGCGCGGGATGTGCGTTCGCGCAGCAGGATTGCGGCGATCAGGCCGACAATGATCGCGATGACGAGGGCGACCCAGGAGAACCGCTCCAGCCATCGTTCGGCGGCCATTCCCGCGAAATAGACCAGCGCGGTCGTGCCGCCCGCCCAGCAGATGGCGCCCGACACGTTGGCGGCCAGAAAGCGCTTGTAGTGCATTTTCAGCGCGCCGGCCAAGGGCCCGGCAAAGATCCGCAGCAGGGCGATGAAGCGCCCGAAGAACACCGCGCGGATTCCCCAGCGATCGAACAATCGCTCGGCCAGCATGACGTGCCCCGGGCCGAAGTGCTTGGGGAAGCGCTGGCCCAGCTTGTCGAAGAGCCCCATGCCGAATCGGCGCCCGATCGAGTAGCCGATCGAGTCGCCGATCACCGCGCCGATCACGGCGGCGACGCCCACACCGATCGGGTTGACGGCAAGGTCGTGATGGGACGACATCAGCGCCGCGCTGACCAGAACGATCTCGCCCGGAAGCGGGATACCCAGGCTTTCCACCCCGACCACACCCCCGACCACGAGGTAGACCGCGAGCGGCGGGATGGACTGCAGCAAAGCCTCGACGTTCATGGGTCAAGGATGCCTGACGGACGTCCGCCCCGTGCCGCAATGTCGCCCCTGGGCGCGGCGTCGTGCGGACCGCTGACCGGTTCCAGCTCGGGCCGCTTAGGGAATCGGCCGTCGGCCGCGGACAGGCCGCGCATCCGTCGCCACAACCAGGGGAAGAAATTGTCTTGTGTCCAGCGCAGTTTGCCGTAGGCGCCGTCAGCGATGGACAGCTGCGTGGGATTGGGGTGCGCTGCGGCCCAATCATGGCTGCTGTCAGGCAAATTGAGGGCCTCGGCGGCTGCGGCGGCGAACAGGATATGGCCCTTGGAGGACGCGTGCACGCGGTCGTAGCTCCAGGTGTCCCAATCGCGCATCGAGGCCGCGTTGTACAGGTCGATGAGCTTGAATCCGTAGCGGGCGGAGGCGACGGTGATCGCGTTGTTCATCCGGGTCAGCCGTTTGGACACGATGCGGCCGAACGGCAGGAATTGAGCGACGTTCGGGAAGGTCGTGGTTACCACCGTCGCGCCCGATCTGGCCAGCGCCGCATAGACGTAGTCGAGCTCGGCCAGCGCTCGCGGGAATTGTCGCCCGGGCTGGATGACGTCGTTCATCCCGGCGCAGATGGTGATCAAATCCGGCTTCATCGCCAGCGCGGGTGGAATTTGCTCCGTGAGTACGTCGCCAAGCTTCTTGCCGCGGACCGCGAGGTTGGCGTATTGCAACCCGGGGTAGAGCGTATCGAGCATGACGGCGAGTCGATCGGCAAAGCCCAAGAGGCCGGTGGTTTCGTCACCGTCCCAAAGACCTTCGGTTTGGCTGTCGCCGAGGGCGACGAACCTGGAGTATCCGGCCCGCATAGCTCCGTACACGATGCCGAGACTAAACCTGTTGCTATTTCCAGTGCGTGACATCCGCCGCGAAACGCTGTTGTAGCGTGGCTCTCGCCGCACCGCACGGCGTGAGGAGAGTTAGTGGAATTCAATCTCGCCCAAGTGTTCTCGGCTGTGGCTGCCGCCAATCCCGATCGCGACTGCATTGTATTTGGTCACCGACGATTCACTTTCTCGCAAACTGACGAACGTGCCCGTCGGCTCGCTCGGGCGCTGAACTCGTGGGGCCTGGGCGCGCGGCGGGAACGTCACGAGCTGGCGCCGCACGAATCCGGTCAAAGCCATCTCGGCCTCTACCTGGCCAACGGCAACGAGTACCTCGAGGGAATGCTCGGCGCGTACCAGGCGCGGGTGGCCCCGTTCAACGTCAACTATCGCTACGTCGCCGACGAATTGGTCTATCTGCTGGGCAATGCCGGCGCGGAAGCGGTCATGTACCAGGCGCGGTTCGCCCCGACCCTGGCCTTAGCGTTGGATCAGGCGCCGGATCGGCTGCAGTCGATGCGGCTGATCCACGTCGATGACGAGTCCGGAAACGATCCGTTGCCCTCGGCGGTCCGGTACGAGGACCTGCTGGCCTCGGTGACCGACGAGCCGCTGGACCTCGCGTTGTCGCCAGACGACCTCTACGTCCTTTACACCGGCGGCACCACCGGGATGCCCAAGGCGGTGCTATGGCGACAGCACGACATCTACATGAACGCCATGGGCGGGCGACCACCGTTCGGCGGCGACCCGGTGACCAGCCTCGACGACATCGTCGAACGGTCGCGCGCCGGCGGACCCGGCTCGATGACGTGCGCGCCGCTGATGCACGGCGCGGCACAGTGGGCGGCGTTCATCAACCTCTGCGGCGGCCGGCCGTTTGTGATGGCCCCGACGACCACCCACTTCGATCCGGCCGAAGCGTGGGCGCTGGCCAGCCGGGAGCGCGTGATGTCGTTGTCGTTCGTCGGCGACGCCTTCGGGCGGCCCCTGATCGACGCGCTCGAGTCCGGAGACTACGACCTGTCCGGATTACTGATTCTGGTCACCGGCGGAGCGGCGCTGAGTGCTCCGCTCAAGCAGCGATTCCTCGATCTGCTGCCGCAGTTGACGATCCTGGACGCGGGAGGATCGTCGGAGTCCGGGAACCAGATGGGGCAGGTGTCCAGCCGGCAGCAGGGCGCCAGCGGCCGGTTCGCCCCGAACCCGGGCGCGGTGGTGGTCAGCGAGGACATGACCCGGATTCTGTCGCCCGGCGACGACGAAGTCGGCTGGCTGGCCCAGCAGGGCCTGATACCGCTGGGCTACCTCGGCGACCCGGAGAAGACCGCGCGGACCTTCCCGGTGATCGACGGGATCCGGCATTCGGTTCCCGGGGATCGGGCTCGCTGGTTCGCCGACGGCGAGATCGAGCTGCTGGGCCGCGATTCGGTGACGATCAACTCCGGCGGCGAGAAGATCTTCGCCGAAGAGGTCGAAGCCGCGATCGCCGAGCACCCGTCGGTGTACGACGTGGTCGTGACGGGCCGGCCCAGCACCCGGTGGGGAAACGAAGTCGTCGCGATCGTCGCGCTGGCCGACGGTGAACATGCTTCGCAAGAAGAAATGGCCGACGCCATCATCGCCGAGGCGGCCCGCCATATCGCGCGTTACAAGCTACCGAAGGCGATTGTCTTCCGCGACCGTCTGCAACGGTCGCCGTCCGGCAAGGCCGACTACCGGTGGGCGAAAGCTCAAGCAGCACAAGATGTCTGAACGGGGCTGGACGCCACGACTGATCCAGGGCCGCGTCGGCGTCACGGTTGGTGTTCTCGTCACGGTGGCCGTGTTCGTTGTGGGGCTGCTCTGGGCGAAGTGGACGCCATACCTCGCCAAAGCGTTGAAGGCGCAGCGGACTCATCACTGGTCGGGGTCGAACATCCTCGCGGTCGGCGGCGTGCGCGCCGGGGACACCCCGACATGGCATGCCGCCACGACCTTCTTTCACGCGTACTTTGCCTCGATTTGGCCGGCGTTGGTGGTGGCGCTGCTGATCAGCGCGTCGGTTCAGGCGTTGGTGCCGCGGGCGTGGTTGCCGCGCGTGCTGAACCGGCGCGGGCTGATCTCGAGCGCGTTGGCCGGGGGAGTCGCGAGCATGCCGTCGATGATGTGCACGTGCTGTGCCGCTCCGGTCGCTGTCACGTTGCGGCGCACCGGCGTCACGCGCGCCGCCGCCATCGCCTACTGGCTGGGGAACCCATTACTGAATCCCGCGGTACTGGTCTTCCTGTTCTTCGTCGCGCCCTGGCAATGGACGTTGACCAGGGCGCTCGTCGGTATCGCGACGGTAATCTGCGTGGCGGTGTCGGTGGGTTTGGTCACCGGCGCGCGGGGCGCCGAACGGTCCGTGGCCGAGGCGATCACGCCTCCTGACGCTGAGTCTGGCTGGCCCGCAAGCAGATTCGTGCGCGCCCTGCTCTGCCTGTGCCTGGTTCTGTTGCCGGAGTACGCGATCATGGTGCTGGTCGTCGGGGCGGGTCGGGGCTGGCTGGTGACGTTGACGCAACCGTCGCACCACGGTCTGCTGATCGTGGTGCTCGCGGCGATTGTCGGCACACTGCTCGTCATTCCGACGGCGGGGGAGATACCGATCCTGCAGAGCCTGGCGCTGCTGGGGGTTTCGTCGGGGCCGCTTGGTGCGCTCCTGATCACACTTCCCGCGATCAGTGTCCCCGGCGTCGCGATGGTCGCTCGCAGCTTCGGATGGAAGGCCATCGCGACGGCAACGGGTGCGGTCGTCGCGATGGGTTTAGTCGGTGCGGGTGTGCTCAGCGCGTTGTAAGCGTCGTCGCCTCCGGCAGCATGCCTCGCGAGTGGGGAGCTTAGGGACGGGTTCAGGGCGGATTTGTTACGTAGGCCCCACACTCGGCGCAACGGGCTACCGTGAACTCGTGCCGAAGAAGGAGCAGCAGGCCGGCAGCGAGCCGGCCGCCGATTCGCTTGTGCCGCAGTACCCGATCGAATCGGTCGACAATGCGCTCAAGCTGCTGCTCCTGCTGGGCGAGCAGCCGCAGATCCGGCTGAGCGAGGCGACCCGTTATCTGGGTGTGGCATCGTCCACCGCGCACCGGCTGCTGGCGATGCTGACCTACCGGGGGTTCGTCCGTCAGGACCCGGTGTCCAAGGCCTACCTGCCCGGTCCGTCGCTCACCGGCGTGGCGTTTGCGATCTTCGGCCGCATCGACATCCAGGGCTCCGCCACGCCGATCATGCGGGCTCTGTCCGACCAGCTCCGGGAGACCACGCACGTCGGCATGCTCGACGGCGCCAATGTCCGTTTCGTCGCCGCCGTCGAGGGCCCCGCCGCGGTCCGGGTGGCCTCCCGTCTGGGACGCACGATGCCGGCGCACTGCACGTCGACGGGCAAGGTCATGTTGGCCCAGCTGTCACAGCCGCAACTGCATGCGCTGCTACCCGACGAGCAACTCGAGCGCATCACCGCGCGCTCGATCGCCAGCCGCGCCGAGTTGGAGGCCGAGCTCGCCCGTATCCGCGAGCGCGGGTATGCCATCAATCGCGAGGAGAGCGAGGAAGGCGTCGCATCGGTCGCGGTGCCCATCCCGACTCGCGCGCCCGGCCTGCGGCTTGCGCTCAATGCCGCCGCGCCGCAGCACCGGCTCGACGGTGCACAGCACGCGTCGGTAGCGGCCGCACTTGTCAAGGCAGCCAAGGAGATTGGCGACCAGCTCGGCTGAGACGACTGCTTAGCTAGCGAAACTCGGTGTCCGGTAAGGGATTTCCGGTCGCAGGAAAACGTCGTTGAGGGTGACTGTGCGCAATTGGCGGGCCCTGATGATCTCCACCAGCTGCCCGTACACGCGGGTGACCGGTGCGTGGTTGAGATGGCCGATCACGATGCTTTGCGGCGTGAAGTACTGGTTGGCCATCTGGACAATCTGGTCTTCGGAAAGCACGGCGGAATCCCGCAAGTCGCCATTCCACAGCGTGGGTACCTGGTAGCCGAGGTCGGCGGCCACCGCGTCGACCACGGCGCTGTGGTGGCCATACGGCGGCCGGAAGTACGGTGCGGCGTCCACGCCATAGGTATTGCGCAAGAACACATCCGTGCTATTCAGCTCGTCGGCGATCTGCTTGGGCGACAGCTTTGTCAAGTCCGGATGCGTCCAGGTGTGGTTGGCCAGCTGAATCTGCCCGGATTCGACGAGCGGCCGAAGCAGGGGCGCGTTCTCCGTCCACGACTTGAAGACGCCGGTGACGAAGTAGGTGAGCCGCACGCCGGTGTCCTTGGCGAACTGTGTGTAGAGCCGCACCACGTCGGTGTCGACCCCGTCATCGACCGTCCAGGCCAACAGATCTCCGTTGCCGGGAAGCTTGCTGAGAGCCGCGCCGCCGGGCAGCGTCACCCGCGCCGCCGGGCCGGGCGGGGGCAACAACTTGGGCGGCGGCGGGGCGACCGGGTTCGGCGCGGATCCGAGAACATCGGCGCGCGCGACCGTGTCCTTGGGGCCGTTGGCGGACGACCACGAGATTCCGGTCACCGCAACGGTTGCCGCCACCGCGACCAAGAACCGCCGTCGGTCCAATTCGGTCACGTGTGCACTCCTTGATCCAGTTCAGACCTTTGCAAGGCTAAGCTGCCCGCCCCGGCAATCCCGCTCGTAACCGTCGAGTGTCGCCGGCAGATATGAACTTGTGACCTTTGGGGTTAGTCGGCTCGCAGCCGGGCGACCTCATGGCGCCAGGCGGCGTCGGTGGTGAAGGCCGGCCCTAAATCGGGCAGGTCGTCCCAGTCGGCGTCGTCGATGTCGTGCAGTGTGCCGCCGGCCGAGAGCACCCGCAACGCCATTCGGGCCAGCTCGTCGACGCTGATCGCCTGCAGCACCGCCTGCTGCACAGTGGCTGCGGCACTGGTGATTCCGTGTCCGCGAAGGATCACCACCGGCCGGTCGCCCATCGCGGCCACCATCTCCTTGGCCAGCCCGCTGGTGCGGATCAGCACGGCGCGTTGGTAAACCGGGACGCCGTCGCGCGCGAGCCACGCGCCCGGAATGTCATACGCCCCATAGATCGGCCGGATCGCGACGCGAGCCAGATCGGCGGCGACGACCGCCGGCGGGTGCAGATGCGCGACGGCGAGGTGCTGGGCATCGGCCAGCATGGTCTCGACGTGGATGGGCAGTTCGTTGGGGACGCGGTACCCGTCGAGTTCACCGGCGGCGCCCGCACTGCCGTCGAATCGGACCAGGCGGATGTCGCTGGGCGAGGTGTTGGCCACGCCGGTATCGGAGTCGCTGCGGCAGCGCACCAGCAACCGGTCGTCGTCGACGCGCAGACTCAGGTGGCCGAGCATCCCGTCGACCAGGCCGCGGGCCTCGGCGATCCGGCAGCCCAGGGCGATAAGCGTGCGTTGGCTGTCCAGCTCGCCGGTCATCGTGGCTGTGCCTTCGGTGTGCCGATGCCGAACCCGCCGTCCGGGTGGATGGTCTCGCCGGTGATGCCGCGGGACCGGCCGGAGGCCAAGAACACATACGACCAGGCGTGGTCCGCGCCGGTGAGCGCGACGTTCAACGGGGTACGTGCGGCGACGTCGCGCGCCCGGTCGGGGTAGTCGTCGAGTCGGGTGTCCTTGAGCCCCAGGCTGTTCAGACCACGCAGGTCGGTATTGAGGGTGCCGCCGGGTGCCACGCCGTTGACCCGGATCTGTGGCGCCAGCTCGTGAGCCAATGACGTGACCAGTCCGCGCACGGCGAACTTCGACGACACGTACAGCACGCCACCGCGCCCGGGGTAGTACGACGACGCGGACTCGGTCAGAATGATCGACGGCTCGGTCCCGTCGCGCAGGGCCGGGACCGCCGCCTTGACGGACTGCAGGTGGCTCAGCACGTTGGTGCGAAACATTTCGTCGAATGCGACCGCGAGGTTGTCGGCGTCGAGATCGGCCACGCCCCGGTAGAAGTCGAAGACCCCCACGCAGTTGACCAGGATGTCGAGCCCGCCGAAGGAATCGACCGCCGCGGCGACAGCACCGCGGTTGGCCTCGCTGGTGATCGCGTCTCCTTCGACCACGCGCACGTCGGCTAGCTGTGACCGCAGCTTGTCGCACTTGTCTGGATCACGTTCCAGCACAGCAACTCTGGCTTCTTCGGCGACAAACGCGTCCACAACGGCCCGTCCGATTCCGGATCCGCCGCCCACGACCAAGGCACGTTTGCCGCGCAACCAGGCGGTCACTGCGGGTCGGGGAGCAGCGGCGCCTGGGAGTTGCCCACCATCGCCGCCATCGTTCGGGCGTTCTGCCACGTCAGCGCCTCCACCTCTAGTGCGTCCAGGCTGATCCACCGCCCAGTCCTCGGGGCGCGGATCAGCAGTCTCGATCCATTGCGGGTGTCGACTCGCTGTATCACGACTTCAGTGAATTCGTTTGCGACGGTAATCAGTTCGCCGACCGCACCCGCCGTCAAACGCTCGAGTTCGTCGTTCACAGGAACACCGCCAGGTTCTGCATCCGCAATACCGACTCGTCAGCGCTGATCGTGCGCCGCGCGAGTTTCCATCGATCATCGCACCAGCGCAGCAAGTCCTCGCGACCGCAGGACATCAGCGCGCTCTCGTTGACGTCGCCGCGACTGCGGAACAGCAGTTCGGCGGATTCGACCACCAGGTGTTCGGCATCATCGGACTCGAAGGTACGCACGTTGGTGATGAAGTGGCGCAGCCGCGACGGCGGATCCTCGGCCCACACGTGTTCGGTGCCCATTCGCGCCACCCGCTGGCTCAATGAGTACTTGTCCTCGTCGAAGTGGGCCATCCCGGGTTTCGGAAACGCAGAGGTGTCGAACCCGACGCCGCGTGCGGTCGTGACGCGCACCGGCATCACGTAGCGGACATCGTCGGTCAGGGTTTCCAGCCACGCCTCGTACTGTTGGGCATCCAGCAGGTAGGCCTCGTCCACCAGAAACTGATGCGCCTGAAAATGCCGGGGGTCATCAAAGGGCAAGGACGGCAAGGTCTTTCTCACGCGGTGGCCCCCTGTAGATAATCAGCCCACAACTTCAGCAACTCGCGCTGGTTGTATTCGTTGTAGCCGACCTGCGCGCGGCCCGGGCCGTGGAACGACTCGGCGGGCAGCGCCTCGACCACCGGACGATCGTCGGACAGCAGGCCCATCCGGCTGTTCAGCAGCATCCGTCGCGCCATCGAGCCCCCTGCGGTGGTGGTCAGCGACACCCAGTTCTCCACGTCGTCTTGTTCGAACATGCCCGTCGAGCCGAAGCACATCAGATAGGCCTTGTAGGAATCCAGCTTGTACTGCGGCGGCGCGGCGGAGTCCACCGCGAACCACGAACAGACTTCGGTTTCGTGCTCACTGATGGGCTGCCACAAGCGGATTGAAATGAAGGGCACCACCTCGTCATGGTGACCGTCCACCACGTCTCTTACGCGCGGCCAGTTGTGCACGAAGCTCAGGTTGGGAAAGCAGGTGGCTGCCGAGATCATGAACCCGTCCTCGCCGACCACCCGCTGTTGCTCCGGTGTCCACACGCCTTTGATCCGGTCGATCATCTCGTCGGGGTAGCCGACGTAGCGCATCCGTTCCTCGAAGCTGCCCGGTGGAAGTTTGTACGTGGTGCCGCCGCCGCGATGTGCCCAGTAGGTGGCGCCGTCCTTTCGCTTCTGCGCCTTGGGTTCTCGGAACAGGCCGATCTCCACTATCGACGCATGCGTATGCGGCGTGTGGTACATGTCGCCGGAGAAATTTTCGGCGCCGATCTTCCAGTTCGCCTTGATCCGCCAGCGCTGCGGCCCCCGCACTTGCAGGCCGCCCGTGCTCTGCTTGGTGTAGAAGTCCAAATAGAACCGGAAGTCGCCGAGGAAATCCCGCAGGGGCTCGGCGTGCGGATCCATGCTGATGAACAGCAGACCGTTGTAATTGGCGAAGTTCGGTGCCGGCAGCAAGCCGTGGGCGCTCCTTATGAAGCCCTCGTCGCCGCCGTAGGCCTCGCGGTGAAACGGCAGGCCGGTGAGCCGCCCGTCGTTGCGATATGTCCAGCCGTGGTACGGACAGCGGAAGTTGGAGGCGTTCCCCATCTCGGCTCGGCAGACCTGCATGCCGCGGTGCAGGCACATATTGAACAAGGCGTGCACCTCGCCATTGCCGTCCCGGGTAAGGATGAATGAGTCGTCGAGAACCCGGCGCACCACGTAGTCGCCGTCCTGCGGGATCTCCGATTCGTGGCCCACGAACGTCCAAGCCCGGCTGAACAGCCGCTCCTTCTCGAGCGTGAACAGCTGCCGGTCGTTGTAGATGTGGGCGGGGATCAGGCCGCGGCGCACGTTCTCGAACAGGCCGTCCTCGACGTCGTCTATCACGGGGCACCCCATCGCTCTGCTCTACAGAAATATCCTCCGATCAGTAGAATCCCGCATTTCGCCCCGGCTGGTCAAACACGACCGGCCAGGGCATTCAGTCGCCGGAAAGGATCCTTGAGGGCAACTCACAGGCTTCGCACAACTGAGCGGCGCGGGTCGAGCAATACCGGGGCTCGGCGGTGCACATGATTCGCACCAAAGGGCGCGCCGCGCTGGTACGGGCTCTGTAGCTCGGGGGCCGTCGGCGAGTAGCGTCACGCTTCGTGAGGGCCGCACCGGAGCGCGTCGCGTCGCAGGATGACATCACGGCGGAGATCGCCGAATTCGCGGCTCGGCACGCCGGCGGCTCGGACACCCGGCCGCGGCTCGACTATCCGCCGTACCGCAGCAGTGCGCTGCGCCACCCGAAACAACCTCTGCTGCTGGTGGATCCCGACGAGCTCGAGCGCTGCGCACCGTGCTTCGGCGAGCGTGATGTGGACCCGCGCGACGCCGACCTGACGGCCGGCCACCCGGGCGAGCCGATCGGCGAACGCATCATCGTGGTCGGGCGGCTGCTCGACCAGTTCGGACGACCGCTGGCCGGGCAGCTGATCGAGATCTGGCAGGCGAACGCCGCCGGCCGCTACCGCCACGAGCGCGACCAGCATCCGGCTCCGCTGGACCCGAACTTCGTCGGGGCCGGCCGCTGCCTGACCGGGGCCGACGGGACCTACCGATTCTTGACCGTCAAGCCCGGTCCTTACCCCTGGCGCAATCATCACAACGCCTGGCGCCCGGCGCACATCCATTTCTCGCTGTTCGGTACCGCGTTCATCCAGCGCCTGGTCACCCAGATGTACTTCCCAGGCGACCCGCTGTTCGATTTGGATCCGATCTTCCAATCGGTCGTGGATCCCGTTGCGCGCCAACGGCTGATCGCCGGTTACGACCATGGGCTCACCGAGCCGGAGTATGCGACCGGCTATCGGTGGGACATCGTGCTGGCGGACGACTCCTGGACCGAGGCCGAGCATGACTGAATTGGCCTGCACGCCAGGGCAAACCGTCGGTCCGTTCCTGCATCTCGGAATGCCTTGCGCCCCGGAGTTGGTGGGGGATTCGGATTCCCGAGCCATCCGACTGCACGGCACGGTGTACGACGGCGACGGCACACCGGTGCCGGATGCCCTGGTGGAACTCTGGCAGGCCGGCGACGGGTTCACCGGATGGGGCAGGGCCGCAACGGATGTCGACGGGCATTACGGTTTCACCACCGTGGCGCCGGGACGCCCGCCGTTTTTCGCGCTCGCCGTCTTCGCGCGCGGACTGCTGGACCGGCTGTTCACTCGCGCCTATCTGCCCGGGGCGGACCTGGCCGCCAACCCGCTGTTGGCCGTCGTCGACGCCGGGCGGCGCGCAACGTTGTTGTGCGTCCCGGAAAGCCAAGGGGGTTACCGCTTCGACATTCAGCTGCAAGGTCCGCGCGAGACCGTGTTTCTGGCCTACCGGGGCGCCGGGGGATGACCAATCTGTTGTGGCCGGGCGATCACCGGGCCGGCGAGCACATGACCGATCAGGCGCTGCTGCGCGCGATGGTGGCGGTGCAATCGGCCTGGCTGAGCGCACTGGCCTCCGCTGGTCTGGCGCCCGCCGACGCCGCAGGCGCCGACCTGTCAAACCTGGTGGACGACGAGGACGTCGAGACGCTCGCGGTCGCCGCCGAGAACAGCGGCAATCCGGTCGTCGCTTTGGTCGAGCTGCTGCGCAAGCGGGCCAAACCCGGTATCGGTCCGTGGATCCACCGCGGACTCACCAGCCAGGACGTACTGGACACCGCGCTGATGCTGGGTGTGCGCGGCGTCGCCGATGAGCTGAGAATGCAGCTGCGCGAGCATGTTTGGGCATTGGCCGCGCTTGCGAACACGCACCGGGCCACCCCGATGGTGGCCCGTACGCTGACCCAGCAGGCCGCGCCGACCACGTTCGGCGTCAAGGCGGCCGGGTGGTGCCACGGTGTGGTCGACGCATATGAACGGCTTTGTGGCCTGAGCACCCCGATTCAGCTCGGCGGTGCCGTCGGAACATGGTCGGCCACGACGGAACTCGCGGCGCTGCTCACCGGCGCGACCGATCCTGCAGAGGTATCGGAGCGGGTAATGCGCAGTGCCGCAGCCGCTTTAGGCCTCGCTGTGCGTATGCCATGGCATACCGCCCGGATGCCGGTCACCGCGGCTGCGGATGCCTTCCTCGGGTGCACCGATAGCTGGGGCCGGATCGCCTCAGACGTCGTTGTGCTGGTTCGCCCGGAGATCAGCGAGCTGAGCGAGCCGGCCGCCGAGCAGCGGGGCGGCTCGTCGTCGATGCCACACAAGCGCAATCCGGTGCTGTCCATCTTGATTCGGCGCGCCGCGATATCCGCACCGCAACTGGCCGCGACCCTGCACACCGCGGCGGCGCTGGCCAACGACGAACGCCCCGATGGCGCTTGGCATGCCGAATGGGACACGCTGCGGACCCTGACCCGGCGGACCGTGATCGCGGGCTCCCAGTGCGGCGAGCTGCTGGCCGGGCTGGAGGTACATGCCACCCGGATGGCCGAGAATCTAAGTGCAGCAGACGTTCTCGGTGAGCAGCGGACAATCGCCGAGCTGGCCCGGATGCCGCCGTCGCAAACCTATTTCGGCGGCGTCGACCGATTGATCGACGAGAGCCTAGGACGCGCCGAGCGGGTAGTCGGCAAACGGAGCAGTGGTCCGTAGTGCCAGGGCCGGGTGTCCGGCAGTGGCGATGCCGTCCTCGTAGATGCTGGCCAGCCAGATGTGCACCAGCGTGTCGATCACCCGATCTTCTCGGATCGCCGGTTCCTCGGAGGTGAACGTCGCGGCCATCACCCGCTCGCTCAACATGTTGAGTGCGATGGACAGATCCTCGGCCGAGACGGTGTCCGGCGCGGCGCCGCGCTCACGTTCGGCCTTGATCGCGCTGGTGGTGAACGAGATCCACGTCTGCATCAGCGTCGACCACAACGCCCGGACCTCGGGGTTGGTGGACTTGGCCGAGGCGCCGGCCACGGCGACCGCCCGGTGCGATCCCGACACCTCGAAGAACGCCTCGATTCGGTCGCGCCACAGCGTCGCTGGGTCACCGGCCAGCTTGGCGCGCAGCGACTTGAGTGCCGCATGCGCCTTGGTGTTCATCTGGTCCAGCAACGACAACAGCACCGCATTTTTGGACCGGAAATAAAAGTAGAAGGTGGGCCGGGAGATGCCCGCGCCTTTCGCCAGATCGTCGACGGAGAAGTCGGCTAATGGCCGCTCTTCCAAGAGCCGTTCGGCGGTGGCGAGAATCGCCTTCTCGCGGTCGTCTCCCGAGTGATGCGACGCACGACGGCCGCGCGAGGCATGCGCATATCCGCTGTAGGCCGAGGGGTCGGACACGGCACATACCCTAGAGGTACATCGACATATGCCAGGGAAATTGTCGATTAAAACCAACAATAATGTCGATTAAGTTCAACACTTCTTCTCTATCGATTCATTCGTCGCCCCGCGCGAAAGGCGCAGCAGCAAGCCGACGCAAACTACAAACTACCTTGCGACTCGGGACTTCCGCCCCTACTTCGCACCTGACCGGCGATGGTCGCATCTATACATCGATCAACGGGACAGGATGATTTGGTGATGACGAAAAGCAGTGACGACACCAAGAAGAGTCCCGCGGACGAGCCGGTCACGGGCCTGCACCACTGAACGAGGCCTGTCGCCGAGTTGAAAGCCGCGGCGGTCCCGGCCTCCTCCTACCCCCACCGGGACCGCCGCTTTCAAAACCCTAGGGCGCCGCCGGATCGAGGTGACCCAGAAACCAGTCCCGGGCCAGGGCCGCGACCTGTTCGAGCGTGCCCGGTTCCTCGAACAGGTGGGTGGCACCGGGAACCACGGCGACTTCACACTCGACTGGGATCGCGGCCTGTGCCCGCCGGTTCAGCTCGAGGACCATTTCGTCGTGCCCGCCGACGATCAAGAGTGTCGGAGCCTGCACTTTGCGAAGCAACCCGTTCGCCAGGTCGGGCCGACCGCCACGAGACACCACCGCGCCGACCTTGATACCGGGATGCGCGGCCGCAGCCAGGGCAGCGCCCGCTCCGGTGCTGGCACCGAAGTACCCCACCGGTAATGACGCGGTATCGGGTTGAGCGGCAAGCCAGGCCGAGACGTGGATCAACCGATGCGCGAGCAACCCGATGTCGAAGACGTTGGACCGGTTGTGTTCCTCTTCGGGTGTCAGCAGGTCGAAAAGCACCGTGGCGAACCCTGCCATGTTGAGTACTCCGGCGACATAGCGATTGCGGGGGCTGTGCCTGCTACTACCGCTGCCATGCGCGAACACGATGACACCCTTGGGGTGCGGGGGGATAGTGAGCTGGCCGGCCACGGATGCCGGCCCGACGGCCACCCGGATTTCCTTGTCTATCATGGTGATCGGCCCGATCCTAGGGTTGCCGGCTGGCCAGGCGGTCGGTCACGGCATACCGCAACAACGCGGCAATTCCGTCGGTCGGTGCGATCCGGTTATCGGCCCGGACCAATGAGGCGCCAACCGCGATCGCGCTGAACGGCAACGCCTCGTCGGCCCGTGCGATGCGCTCGACCGGCTCGCCCAGTTCGGACAATGCGTCGGCATCGGGCGCGATGGTGGTGAGCGCGTGGCCGGTGACCACGACGGTGTCGGCCAGTTCACCGATGATCAGTGTGTCGATGTCGCCGTCACGCAGGGCCGCGCAAACGTCGGCGAGTCCCTGGGCTGCCAAGCCGGATCCCCGCCCGATTTCGGCTTCGAATCGACCTGCGATGGCCGTCATTTCGAGGCCATGACGCCGAGCGAACTCCGCCGAGGTCGCCTGGTGGACCTCTTCTTCGTCGGCGCGGCCTTTCTGAGCACCGCCGTGCAGCTGCGAGACGCGTTCGGCAACCCGCTCCGGCAATTCGGCAAGAAGATCGGCGCGTGCCGGAACCGCGCCGCTGACGAATACGACCTCGGGGTTGGCGTCGTCCACCAACCGGGTCAAGTGCTCAGCGATCGCGCGACAGTTCATCCGGATAGCTTCATCGGTCGTGTGTTGGAGATCGCCGTAGCCATTCCAGCCGGCGGTGGCCGGCTTGTGCACGGGGTACCCGGCGCCTTTCACACGAGTGGATTTGACCCCGATGCCGTCGTAGAGACTGATGTCCGCGCCGGTGTGGTCGACCGCGGCGAACACGTAAACCGGTCGCCGCATCGCACCCTCGATGAGCGGCAGGACGTACGGGTAGTCCGAAAAACGAACCACCGTGCTCGGGGGTGGGCTGCTGAGTTGTTCGTCAATCAGCACGCGGTCGCCGGTCGCGATCAACGCCTTGCCGCGCCGGCCCACCGCAGGGCGGTGGTTGCGCACCGCATCCGCGAGCGTGTCGATGAGTTCAGTTCCCGCACCCATGTTTTCAAGGTGCTTACGGATTTCGTGCCACTTCGCTTCGAGTTGCTCGACCGCATCTGCCGCGTCGTGGGAGTCGTCGAAATACACCGAGGCGAACGGGCCTTCCGCCTTTACCAGCCCCCTGAGACGTTCGGATCGCATGTCGCACCTTTGCTGTTGTGTCTTCGTTTACTGCTGGTCAACGTATGAACGGCAACTGCGAGCCCGCCAGAGCCATTAGCCCCCTGATGTGGGCCTTAAGTCCCTGTCGAAGGGACCGGCCCTACGATCCACCTTCGCAAGCAGGTCGAGAGATCGCGCGCGGCTGGCCGAAGACACCGTTGGCCGGGCAGTTGGATCTCAACCGCCCGGCCAACGCGTCATCTGGTCGCTACTTACTCGTCGCCTCCGCGGCGCTGTGCACCACACTGCGGAAGAACTCGATGCGCGCGGTGGTCAATTCCTCTGCCAGGTCCAGTGCGGCGTCGACAACGGTCTTGCGTCGCGACTGCTCCGGGAGCACAGGACTGATTTGATCGACGAACTTGCGTACCGCCTCGATGGCTTGCTTGCGGCCGGATTCGACCGACTCGAGCACGTCGTCAGAAAGTTCCGCCCAGCGCGGCTCGGATTTTGCGGGTGCCTCTGTCATGATCCCACTCCTACTCGAAACAAAGTCTTGCGGTCGCCCATGACGGTACGGTGTTCCGCGGACCGGCACGAGTGACTAAAGTCCCTTGTCACAACTGGACTTTCGCGATGCGCGACGGGCCCTAGGTCCCTAACGGGCCGACCCGGGACGGTGTTAGCGTGCGGTCATGGCAACGCCCACCGGCGACGACCCACAACAGCGGGCCGCTTCTCATCGAAGCGCGCCCGGTGGCGCCTTGGGTGAGGCCATTACCCCCTTCGTGCATACCGGCCAGTACGTCACCCGGTCCTGGCGCGACTACCTTGGTGGTGCGTCGGACGAACTCCCGATCGCACGGCCAACTATCGCGTTGGCGGCACAAGCCTTTCGCGACGAGGTCGTCTTGGTGGGCCTGAAGGCGCGCCGCCCGGTCAGTCAGCCCGAGGTGTTCGAGCGCATCACCCGCGAGGTGATTGACGGGGTCCAGTTCTACGGGGACAGGGGATGGCTGGAAAAGCCCAGGGGCTTCTTCGGCGCGCCGCCGGTGCTTTCCGACGTCGAGATCCGAAAGGTCAGAGGGCGCAGGCGCTCATTCCAGCGCATCTTCTTCGACAGTGGGTACGCACCGCACCCCGGTGAACCGGGGGCGCAACGATGGATGAGCTACACCGCGAACAATCGCGAGTACGCGCTACTGCTACGCCATCCGGAGCCACGCCCTTGGCTCGTGTGCATCCACGGAACCGAAATGGGACGTGCTGCATTGGATCTCGCTCTCTTTCGGGCATGGAAACTGCACGATGAACTCGGACTCAACGTTGTGATGCCGGTTCTCCCGATGCATGGGCCCCGATCGCACGGTTTGCCCAAGGGGGCGGTGTTTCCCGGGGAGGATGTGCTCGACGACGTGCACGCGACAGCTCAGGCGGTGTGGGATATCCGGCGGCTGTTGTCCTGGATTCGCTTGCAGGAGCCCGAATCGCTGATCGGGTTGAACAGCCTGTCCCTCGGCGGCTACATCGCGTCGCTGGTCGCCAGCCTCGACAAGGGCCTCACCTGCGCGATCCTAGGTGTGCCCGTGGCAGACCTGGTCGAATTGCTGTGGCGCCATTCGGGTCTGGGTCACGACGACCCGCGCCGGCAGACGATGGAGTTGGCCGAACCGATCGGCCGTATGGTCTCGCCGTTGTCGCTGACTCCGCTGGTGCCCATGAGGGGCCGCTTCATCTACGCCGGCATCGCCGACCGTGTGGTGCATCCCCGCAAGCAGGTGACCCGCCTCTGGCAGCACTGGGGTAAACCGGAGATCGTCTGGTACCGCGGTGGTCACACCGGATTCTTCCGCTCACAGCCCGTGCAGCGGTTTGTGTGGGAAGCATTGCGGCAGTCCGGTCTGCTGGACGGGACTGCTACGCAGCGTGACCTTCCTGCCTAGTCGCGGAGGTTAACATGCATCCGCTGGATCCACTGGACGCGGCGATGATGGCCGCTGAGTTGGTGTCGAGCCCGATGCATGCCGGCGCCGTGCTGATCCTGTCGCCGCCCGAGGATGCCGGCCCGGCCTACGTCGACGAACTGCATCGGGAGACACTGGCCGCAAACGGATCGATAGATCCCCGGCTTTGCAGATATCCGCATCGTGGTATCGACACCGCCGGCATCTGGGTGTGGCGGGACAGCGAGCGACCTGATGTGAGTCGACACTGTTTGCGCCGCACCGTCTCTGGCGGCTACGACGCCTTCTGGCGGCTGATCGGCGAGCTGGACGCGCAACGCCTCGACCGGTCCCGTCCGATGTGGATGTCCTATCTGATCGACGGTCTCGAGGATCGTCGATTCGCGTTCTACATCAAGGTGCATCACACCCTGATCGACGGTGTGGCCGGTCTTCGGATGATCGCCGACGCATTGAGCAGTGACCCGACGCGTCGGTTGATGCCGCCCTTCTATGCGGATCACCGCGACGGATCCGTGTCGCCCTCCGCTTCGCCGGGATTGGTGTCTCGTCTGACTGCGCCGGTACGGGCGCTGCTCGACACCACGGCGTCGGGCGTCGGTCTGATCGAGCGAGTCGTCACGGGAGAGCTATCGACGCTGATGGACGGTCTGATCGGTTACACGACCGGGTGGCCCTTCGGAGCGCCCTACACCCGGTTCAACGGCCGGCTGGGGACCGAGCGGGCGGTCTGCGCGGGCAGCTGGGCCAAGGATCGTATCCAGGCGGTGCAAGAGACAGCCGGTGTCAGTGCCAACGACGTGGTAACCGCAATAGTGGCCGCAGTGGTGCGGCTCTGGCTGGGGGACCGCGGTGAACTACCCAAACAGTCGTTGGTTGGCGTCTGCCCGATCACCGTGCGCGATCGCAGCGTTGATCCGTCAATTGACCAGCACGGCAACATGTTTGGGCTTTGGTTGTGCCCGTTGGGCACAAATCTGGATGACCCGATCGCGCGATTGCAACTGATTCACCGGTCGATGTCGGAAGGCAAACACTGGGTCGCGAAACGGGGATCGGCGGCGTCGCTTCTGACGAATGCGGCGAGCATCGCCGCCACCGTCGTTTCTCCGCTGCTGCCTTTCACGCCGAAGATGCGGACAGGGTTCAACATCCCGATATCGCACGTGCCGGGTCCTCGGGTCGAGATGTATTGGAACGGTGCGCATGTCGAGCAGATCTATCCGGTGTCGACCGTTTACGACGGGATGGCACTCAACGTCACGACCTGCTCGTACGCCGACCGCATCGGATTCGGCTATGCGGCTGGTCGTGACGTCGTGCCGGATATCGACACGCTGATACCGCTGACGGAGCAGTGCCTGGCCGAACTCGAATCCGCCGCAGGCGTGCGCTGATGCCGAGCAAAGGGGACTTCGGTCCCTACCGGCGCGCGATCACACGTGGTCAGATCGACTAGTACGGCGAACCATTCGCGCAAGATCGGTGGGAACGGCATGACGCACCTGATCGGACCGATCACCAAGACAGCGGCGCTGCTTACGTTGTTGTACGGCGCCCGACGTTATTACCGCAATTGGGGCACCACCAAATCGGAATGCCGGATGGTGTTGCCCGGCGACAAATTGGTGGCCGATCCCGCCGTCCAGTCAACCGAAGCGATCTACATCGACGCCCCCACGGCAGCGGTCTGGCCATGGCTGCTGCAGATCGGCCAGGACCGCGCCGGCTTCTACGGCTGCGAGGGCGCGATGAACGCAATCGGTCTTGGTTACCACCACACCGATCGAGTGCACCCGGAATGGCAACAACTCGCGGTGGGGGATACCGTCCGCCTGGCTCCCGAAGGCTGGCTGGGCCAGCCCGACGGGGTGACGTTCAGCGTCACTGAGATCGTGCCCGAAAAGTGTCTGGTGCTCCATGCCACGACATCGAAGCCGGCCTCGGATGTGGTCTGGTCGTTCCACGTTCAGCCGCACTGGGAGGACCGGGTGCGACTCCTTACCCGCGTCAGGATCGCACTGCGCCGACCGGGTGCCGTGTTCGCCATGGAACTGGCCAGGCCGGTAATAGCCTTTAGCACCCGGGGATTGTTGCTCGGCATCAAACACCGCGTCGAGACGTCGTCGTCGGGCATCCCGCACAGCCAAGCCCGCTACTGACCGCTCTCGCGCGTCACCCCGGCTTACGCGCGACGATCGCGAGCACCCATGGGCGCCATGGCTTTTCCCCGATTCTTCTAGTTTTCACAATAGTGGTTGTGTAAACTCCATCGCGTGACGTACGTTAACGGAAAGCCCCGCATCGATGTGCTGGACCGGGGAGCGTGAGAAGCATCGGCACGTCAGCGGGGGAGTCCGCCGGGCGCCGCCGGGAGGTGCTGCGGATATTGCGAACGTCCCGGGCGCCGATGACCATCGTCGCGATCGCCGAGGTGCTGGGCGTGCATCCCAACACCGTTCGCTTCCACCTCGACAGCCTGATCGGTGACGAGCAGGTGGAACAGGTGGAGCCGGGCCGCAAGGGCCCGGGGCGTCCGCCGCTGATGTTCCGGGCGGTCCGGCAGATGGATCGCGGCGGGATACGGCACTATCGGCTGCTCGCCGAAATCCTGACGATGGCGTTCGCGGCCGAGAAGGATCCCGCCGCCAAGGCGCTGGCCGCCGGGCGGGCGTGGGGGCGGCAGCTGGATTCGGCGAGGGGAGATGCGCAGAGTCAGGAGAAGGCCATCGGCCACCTGGTCGACGTGCTCGACGAGCTCGGCTTCGCGCCCGAGCGCCGCAGCTCCGACGGCGCGCACCAGGTCGGCCTGCGGCACTGCCCGTTCCTGGAGCTCGCCGAAAGCCGAACGGCCGTGGTCTGTCCCGTGCACCTTGGGCTCATGCAAGGGGCGCTGGAAACCTGGGGGGCCCCGGTTGCCGT
Organism: Mycobacterium sp. 050128; assembly: GCF_036409155.1. Taxonomy (NCBI): domain Bacteria; kingdom Bacillati; phylum Actinomycetota; class Actinomycetes; order Mycobacteriales; family Mycobacteriaceae; genus Mycobacterium; species Mycobacterium sp. 050128. The sequence continues at coordinate 367,332 of NZ_JAZGLW010000004.1, forward strand.
CGATCGTCTCGAAGCGTTCGTCGAACCCGATCTGTGTGTCGCACACCTCGAGTTGCAGGAGGCCTGAGAGTGAACACCGAAATGGCGGTCGCCGTCGCGGTCACCTTCGTCTGGCTGGGCATGGTGCTGGCCATCTCGTTCCTGGAAGCACCGCTGAAATTCCGGGCGCCCAACGTCACGTTGCAGATCGGGCTGGGCATCGGGCGCCTGGTCTTCCGCGCGCTCAACACCGTCGAGGTCGGGTTCGCGATCATCATCCTGGCGGTCTTGGTGGACGGCCCGATGCCGATGCGGATCGGCATCGCGTTCGCTGTCGCGTTCGCGGCGCTGGCGATTCAGTTGATCGCGGTGCGTCCCCGACTGACCCGCCGCTCCGACCAGGTGCTGGCCGGGCTGGACGCACCCCGCTCGCGCGCTCACTACGCCTATGTTGGTTTGGAGGTGGTCAAGGCCGTGGCGTTGATCGTGGCGGGGATACTGCTAGTGACCGCTTGATACCTGAAGGTCGATCGTCAGCCCACCGCCGCACGAGGGGACGTATCAATGGAATCAATCTCGCTGACCAGCCTGGCCGCCGAAAAGCTGGCCGAAGCCCGACAGACGAACAGCGGACGAGCCGCACACACCATCCACGGCGGCCATGACCACGAACTCCGGCAGACCGTGCTGGCCCTGCTCGCCGACCACGACCTGTCCGAACACGACAGCTCCGGCGAGGCGACGCTGCAGGTGCTGCAGGGTCACGTGCGCCTGACGACCGACGGCGACTCCTGGGACGGTAAGACCGGCGACCATGTCGCGGTTCCTCGGCAGCGCCATGCCCTGCACGCGGTCGCGGATTCGGTGATCATGCTGACCGTGCTGAAGAGCATCCCCTCGCAGTCGCACTAGTGGCGATGCTAGCCACGCCCTGGTCATCCGAGCTCGGGCTGCGGGTGCCCATCGTCAACGCCCCGATGGGCGGCGTCGCGGGTGGCCGGCTGGCCGCCGCGGTCAGCGCCGCCGGCGGACTGGGCATGGTCGGCATGGGCAGTGTCGCGACCAGGGAGCTGCTGGCTGCCCAACTGCAACACGTCGACGGCACCTTCGGAATCGGCCTGGTGGACTGGGTGATGCGCACCGAGGCGGGGCTGCTCGACGATGCCCTGGCCGCCCGGCCCGTGCTGCTGTCGGTCAGTTTCGGTACCGACTGGTCGTGGGTCGGCAAGGCGCACGCCGCCGGAATCCGCACCGTCACACAGGTTTATGACGCTCTGGGAGCGCGTCAGGCGGTCGACGCGGGCGTCGACATTCTGGTCGCGCGCGGTGCCGAGGGCGGCGGGCACGGCGACACCAAGCTCGGCACGCTGCCACTGCTCGACGACGTGCTGGACGCCGTGGCGGTGCCCGTGCTCGCGGGCGGCGGTATCGCCTCGGCGCGCAGCCTGGCCGCGGTGCTGGCCGCAGGGGCCAGCGGCGCCTGGGTGGGCACTCGTCTGGCGGCCTGTCCGGAGGCGCTGACCGGCGACGGCAGCCGCCAGGCCCTGATCGCGGCCCGGTCGACCGACACCGCGGTCACCCGGGCCTTCGACGTCGCCAAGGGTCTGCCGTGGCCGGCGCGGTTCCCGTCACGGGTGTTGCGCAATGAGTTCGTCGCGCGCTACACGGGCAAGGAAGACACGCTCGATGCGCCGGCCTGCGACGAGCTGGCCGCCGCGATCGACGCCGACGACCGCCGGATCGCCCCGGTCGACGCCGGTCAGGGCGTCGGCATGATCCGCGACGACGCGTCGGTGGCCGAGGTCATCGACGCGATGTGTTCGGGCGCGCAGCGCTTGTTGGCGTGCTGGGGAGGCTAGCCGTCACACCCCGCGCAGGTAGCGCCTGGCGATGATGCGCTGGCCCAGCGACACCACCGGGCCACCGAGCTTGCTATACCACTTCGCGGGCCGGGAGAACGCCGACACCTCGGCGAAGACCGCGTCGGTGGCCGGGTCCCGGTGCACGACGAAGCGTTCCTCCCCGGATTCGGGATGGCCTTCCAGCGTGCCGTAGGCGAAACCCCGGAAGTCGGGCTCGTCGATCACGTAGATGACCCGGCACGGTGCGGGCAGAAAACCCATTCGCACCAGCACCACCGTGTCGACGGCGGCCACCTCGGAGCTGGCCTGGACCCGCAGCCCGGCGCCGCGTTGCATGCCCCAGCGCATCACGGCCTCGGCCGCCCGGTCGAACCGCTGTTGGCCCGTCCCGATCTGCTTCGTGACGAACAGGTGGCCGTATCCGGCGGGCAGTTTGCCCGCGGCGGTCGCACCCACCTCGGCGTAACTCAGCGGAAGTCCCTCGAGCGCTGCTAGGTCCACCCCCCCGAGCGTACGGTCGTAAACGTGACCGCACAAAACTCCAAAACTGTTGCCGAAGCGTCCGGAACGTTCACCCTCGGCGGCGATTTGACCGTCAACCGCCTCGGGTTCGGGGCGATGCGCATCGTCGGTAAGGGCGTCTGGGGCCCACCGGCTGATCGCGACGAATGCGTCCGGGTGTTGCGCCGCGCCGTCGAACTCGGCGTGAACCTGATCGACACCGCAGATTCCTACGGCCCCTACATCTCCGAGGAGATCATCCGCGAGGCGCTCTACCCCTACGACGGCATCGTGATCGCCACCAAGGCCGGGTTTTTGCGGACCGGTCCGGATGTCTGGATCGAGATGGGCTTCCCGGCCTACCTGCGGCAGGAGGTCGAGATGAGCCTGCGCCGCCTGGGCGTGGAGACGATCGACCTTTTGCAGCTGCACCGCGTCGATCCCAAGTGGCCGCTCGCCGACCAGGTGGGCGAGCTGGCCAAGCTGAAGAACGAGGGCAAGATCCGCCACATCGGGCTGTCCGAGGTCAACGTCGACCAGCTCAACGAGGCGCAGACGATCACCCCGATCGTGTCGGTGCAGAACATGTACAACCTGACGGTCCGCAGGGCCGAACCGCTGCTCGACGTCGCGACCGAACAGGGTGTCGGCTTCATCCCGTACTTCCCGCTGGCGGCCGGGCCGCTGGCCGCCGCCGACGGCCCGCTGCAGCGCATCGCCGCCGACCACCACGCGTCGCCGTCGCAGCTGGCCCTGGCGTGGTTGCTGAAGCGCTCGCCGGTGATGTTGCCGATCCCGGGCACGTCGAAGGTGGCGCACCTGGAGGAGAACGTGGCCGCCGCCGAGATCACGCTGTCCGACGAGGAGTTCGAGACCATGGCGGCTGCCGGAGCGCGGTAACCGGCCACCCAATACGGTGTTCTGATGGCCGGCGAGCATCAGAAACACCCCGGCGGGGGATTCAACCCACCCGAACCCACGACCAAGGGCGGTCCCGACTACGGCCGGTTCATCGACGCGGTGCGCAGGCTGCAAGATCACGCCCGTGCCGTCGATGCGCCCGACGAGATCATCACCGAGGCCGCCGACACGCTGGAGAAGCTGTCCGCGCTGCTGAGCCCGTACGACGCCGACGAGTGGGCGTCGCCGTCGGGCCGCCGGATGGACCTGCCGCTGCGCGGCAACATCCTGACCGTGCCGATCGGAGCGCACAAGACCGAGGATGGCCGGATGGCGGGCTGGGCGCGTTTCGCGCGATTCCACCTGGGCCGCAACGGCGCGGTGCATGGCGGATCGCTGGGCATGCTGTTCGACAGCGTGCTGGGCCTGACGACGTCGGTGCTCACCGGCAGCCCGCGTCAGCGCACCGCTTACCTGAAGATCGACTACCGCAACATCGTGCCGATCGAAAAGGAGCTGCAGTTCGACGCCGGCATCGACAAGGTGGACGGCCGCAAAATCTTTGTGTCGGGCAAGTTGACCGACGGTGACACGTTGCTGGCCGAGGCCGAGGCGTTGTTCGTGAAACTCAAGCCGGGCCAGCCCTGACGGTGTCAACGGCGTGGGCTCCTTGGTGCGCGCCCCGATAGCATGGCCCTGAATTAATCACCGATCGATTCCCGCAGAAACCTTGGAGACCACCGCAGATGAGCGCCCCCGCACAGTCCGTCCCAGCAGCCCCGATCCGGGTTCCTGCCGGGACCACGGCGGCCGCCGCGGTTGGGGAGGCGGGGTTGCCGCGCCGGGGCACGCCCGACGCGATCGTGGTGGTGCGCGACGCCGGCGGCAAGCTGCGCGACCTGAGTTGGGTGCCCGAGGCCGACGCCGAGGTGGTCCCGGTCGCGGCCAACACCAACGAGGGCCGCAGCGTCATCCGGCACTCGGCCGCACACGTGCTGGCCCAGGCCGTCCAGAGCCTGTTCCCGCAGGCCAAACTGGGGATCGGGCCGCCCATCGCGGACGGCTTCTACTACGACTTCGACGTGGCGGAGCCGTTCACCCCCGAAGACCTGGAAAAACTGGAAAAGCGGATGCGCCAGATCGTCAAGGAGGGCCAGCTGTTCGACCGGCGGGTCTACGAATCCAAGGACGCGGCGCGCGAGGAACTGGCCGACGAGCCCTACAAGCTCGAGCTCGTCGATGACAAGTCGGGTGACCCCGACGTCATGGAGGTCGGTGGCGACGAACTCACCGCCTACGACAATCTCAATCCCCGTACCCGCGAACGGGTCTGGGGTGATTTGTGCCGCGGCCCGCACATCCCGACCACCAAGCACATCCCGGCGTTCAAGCTCACCCGCAGCTCGGCCGCCTACTGGCGCGGCGACCAGAGCAACGCCAGCCTGCAGCGCATCTACGGCACCGCCTGGGAATCGCAGGAGGCGCTCGACAAGCACCTGGAGCTGATCGAGGAGGCGCAGCGGCGCGACCACCGCAAGCTGGGCGTCGAGCTCGACCTGTTCAGCTTCCCCGACGAAATCGGTTCCGGCCTGGCGGTTTTCCACCCCAAGGGCGGCATAATCCGCCGCGAGCTGGAGGAGTACTCGAGGCGCAAGCACATCGAGGCCGGCTACGAGTTCGTCAATACCCCGCACATCACCAAGGAGCAGCTGTACATCACCTCGGGCCACCTCGAGTGGTACGCCGAGGGCATGTACCCGCCGATGCACCTGGACGCGGAGTTCAACGCGGACGGGACGGTACGTAAACCCGGGCAGGACTACTACCTCAAACCGATGAACTGCCCGATGCACCACCTGATCTATCGGTCCCGCGGCCGCTCGTACCGCGAGCTTCCGTTGCGGCTCTTCGAGTTCGGCAGCGTGTACCGCTACGAGAAGTCCGGCGTGGTGCACGGGCTGACCCGGGTGCGTGGCATGACTCAGGACGATGCGCACATCTACTGCACGCGAGAGCAGATGCGCGACGAGCTGAGCTCGCTGTTGCGCTTCGTGCTCGACTTGTTGGCCGACTACGGGCTCGACGACTTCTACCTGGAGCTGTCCACCAAGGACCCGGAGAAGTACTCCGGCTCTGACGAGATGTGGGACGAGGCCACCGAGGTCCTGCGAGAAGTGGCCGTGGCCTCCGGGTTGCATTTCGTTCCCGACCCCGGTGGCGCGGCGTTCTACGGGCCGAAGATCTCCGTGCAGGTCAAGGACGCGTTGGGCCGCAGCTGGCAGATGTCGACGATCCAGCTCGACTTCAACATGCCGGACCGATTCGAGCTGGAATACACCGCATCCGACGGTTCGCGACAGCGCCCGGTGCTCATCCACCGGGCGCTGTTCGGGTCCATCGAGCGGTTCTTCGGCATTCTGACCGAGCACTATGCCGGGGCCTTCCCGGCGTGGCTGGCACCGATTCAGGTAGTCGGCATTCCGGTCGCCGACGAACACGCCGGTTACCTGAAAGATGTTGCCGCGCAACTGAGGTCGCGAGGGGTCCGGGTCGAGGTGGACACCAGCGACGACCGGATGGCCAAGAAGATCGTCAACCACACCAATCAGCGCGTCCCGTTCATGTTGCTGGCCGGTGACCGCGACGTCGAGGGCCGGGCGGTCAGCTTTCGCTTCGGCGACCGTACCCAGATCAACGGCGTGCCTGTCGACGCCGCGATCGATACCATCGTGAAGTGGATCGCCGACCGCGAGAATGCCGCTCCCACACAAGAACTGGTGAAGGTAGCCGGCGGTGAGTGAGCAGGACAGCGCCGATCGCGGCGAGGACGCCATTCTCGACAGGGGTGTCGGTGAGCGTGACCACCTGCAGCGATTGTGGACGCCGTACCGGATGACGTACCTGGCCGAGGCGCCGGCCAAGCGCGACCCCAACTCTGCGGGCAAGCCCGATGAGCCGTTCACCGACATTCCGCAACTGCCCGACGAGGAGGGTCTGGTGGTCGCGCGCGGCGAACTCGTGTATGCCGTGCTCAACCTCTACCCGTACAACCCCGGGCACCTGATGGTGGTGCCCTACCGGAAACTGTCCGAAATCGAGGACCTCACCGACGCCGAGAGCGCGGAGCTGATGGCCTTCATCCAGAAGGCGATTCGGGTGATCAAGAACGTGTCGCGGCCGCACGGCTTCAACGTCGGCCTGAACCTGGGAACGTCGGCGGGCGGGTCGCTGGCCGAACACCTGCACGTGCACGTGGTGCCGCGCTGGGGCGGCGACGCGAACTTCATCACGATCGTTGGCGGCGCGAAGGTGATCCCGCAATTGCTGCGCGAGACGCGTCAGCTGCTGGCGACGGAGTGGGCTAAACAAGCGATGAGTGTGAAGGAACCTCCCGCTCGCGGGAAGAGTGGCGCCAATGAGTAAGGCGCCCTTCCTGTCCCGGGCCGCGTTCGCCCGGCTTACCACCCCGACGGCCAGGGCGCTGCTGCGGGTGGGCCTGACGCCGGACGCCGTCACGATCTTGGGCACCGTCGTGGCCGTGGTGGGGGCGCTGACGTTGTTCCCGATGGGCAAGCTGTTCGCCGGCGCCTGCGTGGTCTGGTTCGCCGCGCTCTTCGACATGGCCGACGGTGCGATGGCCCGCGAGCGCGGCGGCGGTACCCGATTCGGCGCGGCGCTGGACGCGTCGTGCGACCGCGTCAGCGATGGCGCGGTGTTCAGCGGGCTGCTGTGGTGGATTGTCTTTGGGCTGCATGACAAACCGCTGGCGGCGGCGACGTTGATCTGCCTGGTCATGTCCCAGGTGATCTCCTACATCAAGGCCCGGGCCGAGGCCAGCGGACTGCGCGGCGACGGTGGTCTGATCGAACGCCCGGAACGGCTGATCATCGCGCTGGCGGGCGCGGGTGTGGCGGACTTTCCGTTCGTCGCCTGGCCGCCGGCGCTACCCGTGGCGATGTGGGTGCTGGCAGCGGCCAGCGTGGTCACCTGCGTGCAACGCTTACACGCGGTGCGGACCTCGCCCGGCGCCGCGGAACCCTTGCCGCGCAATCCGGGCAGCGACGAGACGAGCGCGCCGTGATCTCCACTCCGTCCGGCTTGAAAGCGCTCACGGCGCCGCGCGACCTGTTGACCAGGACGGCGAGCGACTGGGCGTACGCCACCGGCTGGATGGCGGTGCGGGCGGTCCCAGAGTTCGCCGCGCGCAATATATTCGACACCGGAGCGCGCTACGCCGCCCGCAACGGCGGTCCCGACCAGCTGCGCAAGAACCTGGCCCGGGTCGTCGGCGTGCCGCCGGCCCAGGTACCGGACAGCTTGATGCGGGCTTCGCTGGCGTCCTACGGGCGCTACTGGCGCGAGGCTTTCCGGCTGCCGTCGATGGACTACCGTGCGCTGGCCCGCCGGGTCGATGAGACGTTCGTGGGAGCCGACCATATCGACGCGGCCCTGGCGGCCGGTAGGGGTGTGGTGCTCGCGCTGCCGCACAGCGGCAACTGGGACATGGCCGGGCTGTGGCTGGCGCAGACGCGCGGCACCTTCACCACGGTCGCCGAGCGACTCAAACCCGAGTCGCTGTACCGGCGTTTCATCGCCTACCGGGAAAGCCTTGGCTTCGAAGTACTTCCGCTGTCCGGCGGCGACCGTCCGGCCTTCGACGTGTTGTGCGAGCGGCTGCGGGCCAACCGGGTGGTGTGCCTGATGGCCGAGCGCGATCTCACCCGCTCCGGTGTCGAGGTCGACTTCTTCGGCGAGCCCACCCGGATGCCGGCCGGACCGGCGAAGCTCGCGGTCGAAACCGGCGCGGCGCTGTGCCCGGCACACTGCTGGAATGAGCCCGACGCCTGGCCCGTCGAGATATTTCCGCCACTGGACTGCTCCAGCGGGGATGTCCGGGCCATCACCCAGGCGCTGGCCGATCGATTCACCGTCAACATTGCCGCCCACCCCGAGGACTGGCACATGCTGCAGCCGCAGTGGCTGGCCGATCTCTCCGACGACAGACGTGCCCGGCTGAAGGAAGCCTGATGCGTATCGGGATGGTCTGTCCCTATTCGTTCGACGTGCCGGGCGGGGTGCAATCGCACGTCCTGCAGCTGGCCAAGGTGCTGCGCGACCGGGGCCACGACGTCAGCGTGCTGGCTCCCGCGTCGCCACACGTGAGCCTGCCCGAATACGTCGTGTCGGCCGGGAAGGCCATCCCGATTCCCTACAACGGTTCGGTGGCGCGGCTGCAGTTCAGCCCCGCTGTCCACGGCCGGGTCCGGCGCTGGCTGACCGAGGGTGACTTCGACGTACTGCATCTGCACGAACCGAATGCCCCCAGCGTGTCGATGTGGGCGCTGCGGATCGCCGAGGGCCCGATCGTGGCCACGTTTCACACCTCGACCACCAAGTCGCTGACGCTGTCGGTGGTTCAGGGCCTGCTGCGGCCCCTGCACGAGAAGATCGTCGGCCGCATCGCGGTGTCCGACCTGGCCCGGCGCTGGCAGATGGAGGCGCTCGGGTCGGATGCGGTGGAGATCCCCAACGGGGTCGACGTCGCCTCGCTCGCCTCGGCGCCGCGGCTGGACGGGTACCCGCGGCCGGGCAAGACGGTGTTGTTCTTGGGCCGCTTCGACGAGCCGCGCAAGGGCATGGAGGTGCTGCTCGAGGCGTTGCCGCGGGTGGTGGAACGCTTCGGCGATCTGCAGGTGTTGGTCGTCGGCCATGGTGACGAGGACGAATTGCGTGCGGAGGCAGGCGGTTTGGCACGCTACCTCCGTTTTCTCGGTCAGGTCGACGACGCCGGCAAGGCTTCGGCGATGCGCAGTGCGGACGTCTACTGCGCGCCCAACATCGGCGGCGAGAGTTTCGGCATCGTCTTGGTGGAGGCGATGGCCGCGGGCACACCGGTGGTGGCCAGCGACCTGGATGCCTTCCGGCGCGTGCTGCACGACGGTGACGCCGGGCGGCTGGTGCCGGTCGGCGACGCCGCCGGCCTGGCCGACGGGCTGATCGAGATGCTCGAAAACGACGCGCTGCGTGAGCGTTACGTGGCTGCGGCGTGCGAAGTGGTTGCCCGCTACGACTGGTCGGTGGTGGCCAGCCAGATCATGCGGGTGTACGAGACGGTCGCGGGCTCGGGCATCAAGGTTCGGGTGGCGGGCTGATGGCCTGGCCGCTCGTCGTCATCGCCCTGCTGGTCGTGCTGCTCGCCATACTGGCGGTGATCGGCGTCTGGGCGATCCAGACAGCACAGCGACTGAACCGGCTGAACATCCGCTACGACCTGTCCTGGCATGCTCTCGACAGCGCGCTGGCGCGGCGCGCGGTGGTCGCGCGCGCCGTCGCGATCGACGCCTACGGCGGCTCCTCGAACAGCCCTGAAGGCCGGCGGCTGGCCGCGTTGGCCGACGCCGCCGAACGCGCACCCCGGCAATCGCGGGAGAACGCCGAAAACGAATTGTCGGCGGCACTGGCGATGGTCGATCCCGCGGCGCTGCCGGCCGGCCTGATCGCCGAGTTGGCCGACGCCGAAGCCCGGGTGCTGCTGGCCCGCCGCTTCCACAACGACGCGGTCCGCGACACCCTGGCGCTGGGGGCGCGGGGCCCGGTTCGTGCCCTTCGGCTCGGTGGAACTGCCGCGCTGCCAAGCTATTTCGAGATCGTCGAGCGACCACACGCGTTGGCGTACACCCCGCCCGGGGCGCCCAAACACCGGACCTCGGCGCGGGTGGTGTTACTCGATGAGACCGGCGCGGTGCTGTTGCTGTGCGGTTCGGACCCGGCGATCGAGGAATCGGCGCCGCGGTGGTGGTTCACGGTGGGCGGCGAGGTGCGCCCGGGCGAACGGCTGGCCGAGGCCGCCGCGCGAGAGTTGGCCGAAGAGACCGGTCTACTCCTCGAAGCGGCCGAGATGGTCGGACCGATCTGGCGGCGCGACGAGGTCTTCGAGTTCAACGGCGCGCTGATCGACAGCGAGGAGTTCTTTTTCGTGCGCCGCGCTCGACGCTTCGAGCCGGTGTGCACGGGACGGACCGAGCTGGAACGCCGCTACATCCATTGCCACCGCTGGTGCGACGCCAACGACATCGCCGAACTGGTCGCCGCGGGTCAGACCGTGTACCCGCGGCAGTTGGCCGAACTGCTTGCCGAGGCAATTGCGTTGGCCGACAACGATAAGCCGGGCCGATTGCCCCAGATGCAGTCGATCCGCTGAGCTAGAACCCGCTCGCGATGGCATTGGAGGCCAGCGGCGGTAGGGCGGTAAGCAACGGGTTCGTGATGCCGGCCGTCGCGCCCTGGCCAACGTAACCGGCGACACTGAGCGGGTTGAGAGCCGGCAGCAACCCGGGCGCGTAGCCCAGGTCGACGATCGGCTTGAGGAACGGTTGGAGCAAGTCCGCCAACGGATTTCCGAGGATCGGAACGAACATCCGCAACGGATCGAGCAGCGGCAACTGCGTGGTCGGCATGAAGTAGAAGCTCAGGTTGCCGATCTGGCTTTGAATGGCGTTGGCGACCTGTGCCGCGGGCAGGTAGGGCACCGTGGAGTGCAGATTCAGGAAGCCGAACAGTGCGTTGATGTCCGACGGCAGCCACAACGGGTGCGCCGGGAAGTTGGCGATCGCGTCGTATTGCAGTGTGAAAATCGACGTCGCATAGGACGTCGTCAGCGGCGTGGGCCAGTTGAATGTACCGAAGCCCGGAATCCAGTGCGTCAGAACGCCGCCCATCGGATTGTTCGGGTCGGCCAGCAGCACGAAGTTCAGCAGGTTTGAATCGGGCCGCAACGCCGCCGGAAGTGTCTGCAGATAGCGCATTTCCAGGCTGGCGATTGTGGCACTCTGCGAATAGCCAACCACGACAACCTTATTGCCCTGGCTGGTTTGCGTCAGGATCGCACTGTTCAAGGTCGCAAAACCGCTGTAGACGGACCTGCCGAAGGTTGTGTCATTGATGCCGGTCACCGGCCAAAACTGTTCCGGTGTATGCAGACTCACCAGGGTGTACCCGGAATAATTCTGGGCCAGATACGTCTGCTCGATGGACGTCATGTAGTGGAGGTCCGGCGTCGGGTTCCCGGTGCCGCCCATGATCAGCGCGATTTTCTGCTGCGACGCCGGCTGCATGGCGGCAGCGTTGGCCGCCTCGGTTTCGGCGTAGGCGTTCTTCGCGGTGATCAGGGTCTGCACGAACTGAGTGTGGAACAGCTCCGCCTGCGCACTGAGCGCCTGATATTGCGCGGCCTGCGCGTCCAGGAAAGCGGCGGTGCGCACCGATACCGAATCCGTGCCCGGCGCAAGCACTCCCGCCGTCGGGGCCGCCACGGATGCGTTGGTCGCTTCCAGTTCCGCGCCGATTCCCTGCAACTCGTCGGCCGCCGTTGCCATCGCGTCGGGGTCGGTGATCACGAATGACATCGGGCCCGCCCCTGGCTAGTCCAGCACCGGGCGTGGCGCCTGGCGCGACGCGGCGACCGCTGGAGTGACGGCACTCATCAATCGCCCGGGCACATTCATCGAGGGCAGCGACGGCGTGGTGCCCACGCTCGCCGATATCGGGGTCACCGGCGCGGTGCCCACCCCGGCCACCCCGGCCGTCGCGGGGAGGGGGGGTGCCGCGGGCGTGGCATTGGCCCAGGTCGCCGGTACCGACAACGGCCCGATCGTGGCGGCTCGGCCCGCGCTCGCGGAGACCATGCTGGTGAGTTGCGCCGCACCAGTTCCCCCCACCGCCGGACTGGCCGCCGACGCCAGCACCGGATCGAGCGCGGGGACGCCGGCGGCCGCGCTCATCAGTGGATTGGCGCCGGACATCAGCTGACCCATTGCCATTTGCAGGGGCTGCATCGCGAACTGGGCGGGCGTCGAGAGCATCTGCATCTGCGACATCGGGTTCATCAACTGCTGTGCGAACGAGTTGACCACCGAGTTGATCAGCTGCTCGGCGAATGAGGTGAAGGTCGGGGTGGGCAGGCTGGTCAGGGTCAGCGGCGGATCGGCGAAGGGTGTCCAGCCTGCCTCGGCGGCCGTGGTGCTGGCGTCGTAGCCCGTCATGGCCGCCACGTCCTGGGCCCAGAACTCGGTGTACTCGGCCTCGGTCGCGGCGATCGCCGCGGTGTTCTGACCCAGGATGTTGGTCGCGATCAGCATCATCAGCAGGGCGCGGTTGGCCGCGACGACCTCGGGGGGCACGGTGGCGGTGAACGCCGTTTCGAATGCGCCCGCCGACAGCCGGGCCTGGGTGGCCAGCAGTTCCGCCTTGGCAGACGTGCCGGTCAGCCATTGCACGTAGGGGGCTGCCGCCGTGGCCATCGTCATCGATGCCGGCCCCTGCCACGCCCCACCGGTCAGCGTCGACACCGTCGTCTGGAAGGAACTGGCCGTCGACGCCAGCTGAGCGGCCAACGCGTCCCAGGCCGCCGCCGCTGCCCAGATCGTTCCCGAGCGCGGTCCGGCATAGATGCGCGCGGAATTGATCTCCGGTGGCAACAGCACGAAATCCGGCAACATCCGGGACCTCTTCTCGGCCAACCGCTACGACCGGTGTGACCAGGGATCCCGTCCCTTTGATTCGCACCAGCTGCTACGGCCTGCGCAAATAGCTGTCGCAATATTTAGCACAATGTGGCGGTCGCCGCACCCACCTGTTTTACAGACGTCGAACTTGCATCACAAACGGCGGGAAAACCCGGTTGTCGCTCACCACTAGAGTGGAAGCGCGATGGTTCGAGGAGAGAAGGGGCTAGTGGACAGCGGCGCACAGTCGAGCCAGGCCAACCAGACCGGAACGGCGCGCGTCAAGCGCGGTATGGCCGAGATGCTCAAGGGCGGCGTCATCATGGACGTCGTCACCCCGGAGCAGGCCCGAATCGCGGAGGGCGCCGGCGCCGTCGCGGTCATGGCGCTGGAGCGAGTACCCGCCGACATCCGCGCCCAGGGCGGCGTGTCCCGGATGAGCGACCCCGACATGATCGAGGGCATCATCTCCGCGGTCACGATCCCGGTGATGGCCAAGGCGCGCATCGGGCATTTCGTCGAGGCGCAGATTCTGCAGAGCCTGGGTGTGGACTACGTCGACGAATCCGAGGTCCTCACACCCGCCGACTACACCCACCACATCGACAAGTGGAAGTTCACCGTGCCTTTCGTGTGCGGGGCGACCAATCTCGGTGAGGCGCTGCGACGCATCAACGAGGGCGCGGCCATGATCCGGTCCAAGGGTGAGGCCGGCACCGGTGACGTGTCCAACGCGACCACCCACATGCGCGCCATCGGCGGTGAGATCCGCCGCCTGACGTCCTTGGCGCAAGACGAATTATTCGTTGCGGCAAAGGAATTGCAAGCGCCCTACGAGCTTGTCGTGGAAGTGGCCCGGGCCGGCAAGCTCCCGGTCACCCTGTTCACGGCCGGCGGGATCGCGACCCCGGCCGACGCGGCGATGATGATGCAGCTCGGCGCCGAGGGCGTGTTCGTCGGCTCGGGCATCTTCAAGTCGGGCGACCCCGCGCAGCGCGCCGCCGCGATCGTCAAGGCCACCACCTTCTACGACGACCCGGACGTGCTGGCGAAGGTCTCTCGCGGCCTGGGTGAGGCGATGGTCGGAATCAACGTCGAGCAGGTCCCGGAGCCGCATCGCCTAGCCCAGCGCGGCTGGTAAGCCGAGGGCTGTTGGTGGCTATCGAAGAGATCCTTGATCTCGAGCAACTCGAGGTCAACATCTACCGGGGCAGCGTGTTCAGCCCGGAGTCCGGATTTTTGCAGCGCACCTTCGGCGGCCATGTCGCCGGCCAGTCACTGGTCTCGGCGGTGCGCACCGTCGACCCGCGCTATCAGGTGCACTCGCTGCACGGCTATTTCCTGCGGCCCGGGGACGCCAAAGAGCGCACGGTTTTCATCGTCGAGCGCACCCGCGACGGCGGCTCCTTTGCCACCCGTCGGGTCAACGCGATCCAGCACGGGGAAATCATCTTCAGCATGGGGGCGTCCTTCCAGACCGATCAGGAAGGCATCCACCACCAGGACGCGATGCCGTTCGCGGCGCCGCCGGACGGCCTGCCCGGGCTGGACTCGATCAAGGTCTTCGACGATGCCGGATTCAAGCAGTTCGAGGAGTGGGACGTCTGCATCGTGCCGCGCGATCGCTTGAAATTGTTGCCCGGCAAGGCATCTCAGCAGCAGGTGTGGTTCCGTCACCGTGATCCGCTGCCCGACGACCCGGTGCTGCACATCTGCGCGCTCGCCTACATGAGCGACCTCACGCTGCTGGGTTCGGCGCAGGTCACCCACCTCGACGTGCGCGAGCATCTGCAGGTGGCCTCGCTGGACCACGCGATGTGGTTCATGCGGGCATTCCGGGCCGACGAGTGGCTGCTCTACGACCAGTCCTCGCCGTCGGCCAGCGGCGGCCGCGCGCTGTGCCAGGGCAAGATCTTCACCCAGTCCGGCGAGATGGTCGCGGCGGTCATGCAGGAGGGGCTGACCCGCTTCAAGCGGGGATACCAGTCGTGAGCCGCCCGAGGATCGGCGTTTTGGCGCTGCAGGGCGACACTAGGGAGCATCTGGCGGCGCTGCGCGATGCCGGGGCCGACTCGCTTCCGGTGCGCCGGCGCGGCGAGATCGAGTCGATCGACGGGCTGGTCATCCCGGGCGGTGAATCCACCACGATGAGCCACCTGCTGCAAGACCTCGACCTGCTCGAGCCGTTGCGGGCGCGGCTGGCCGACGGGCTTGCCGCCTATGGCGCGTGCGCCGGCATGATCATGCTGGCCAGCGAGATCCTCGATGCCGGCGCCAACGGGCGCCAGGCGCTACCGCTACGCGCGATCGATATGACGGTGCGGCGCAACGCTTTCGGGCGTCAGGTCGATTCGTTCGAAGGCGACGTCGAGTTCGCGGGCCTCAACGGCCCGGTGCGGGCGGTGTTCATCCGGGCGCCGTGGGTCGAGCGAGTCGGCGACGGCGTGCAGGTGCTGGCCGAGGCCGCGGGACACGTCGTAGCGGTCCGGCAGGGGCAGAAGCTGGCGACGGCGTTTCACCCCGAGATGACGGGGGACCGGCGCATCCACCAGCTGTTCGTCGACATGGTGCGGGGCCGCAGCTAGCGCGTGCTCTCGTCGGCGACGTTGCCATGGGACTGGTGCAAACCCGGCGCGTCCGGGTCGTCGTGCTGATGCTCGAGGTTTTCCTGCTGCTGACGCTGCTCTTCGGTGGACTGTCTGGCGTCCTCGGGCTCTTTGGGCTGATTCACCAGGTTAGGTTCGCCCGAATCGCGCGCGGTCAAACGCGGGGGTTGAATGTGCATCCTGGGCGGCGATTGCCCGCAATTCTCACCGTCACCGCACACTCGAAGCCGTCACCGCACACTCGACGCCAAGCCACCCACACCAGTCACATCTGTACCCGCCGGGGTCCTACGAGGTGTTCTGCAGAAGCGATATCGCATGCGACAGCACTTCCGCGAACCGACATCGCCCTCCTTTCCCGTGACGTCTGGGGATCCTGATTCGGAAGGGGAGTCGCCCGGCGAGCCGCTCCGGTCGTCCACGTAGACTCGTCGGCGAACTTTACGTAACAGAAGAGGTAGAACACACAGATGAGCGGCCATTCCAAGTGGGCCACCACCAAGCACCAGAAGGCCGTCAAAGACGCGCGCCGTGGCAAGGAGTTTGCCCGGCTGATCAAAAATATCGAGGTCGCCGCCCGTACCGGCGGTGGTGACCCCGCCGGCAACCCGACGCTCTACGACGCCATCCAGAAGGCGAAGAAGACCTCGGTGCCCAACGACAACATCGAGCGGGCCCGCAAGCGGGGCGCCGGCGAGGAAGCCGGTGGCGCCGATTACCAGACGATCATGTACGAGGGCTACGGCCCCAACGGCGTGGCCGTGCTGATCGAATGCCTCACCGACAACCGCAACCGCGCCGCCGGCGAGGTCCGGGTGGCGGTGACCCGCAACGGCGGCAACATGGCCGACCCGGGCTCGGTGTCGTACCTGTTCACCCGCAAGGGCGTCGTCACGCTGGAGAAGAACGGCCTGTCCGAGGACGACGTGCTGACGGCCGTGTTGGAGGCGGGCGCCGAGGACGTCAACGACCTCGGCGAGAGCTTCGAGGTCATCTCCGAGCCGACCGACCTGGTCGCGGTGCGCACCGCACTGCAGGATGCCGGCATCGACTACGACTCTGCTGAGGCCAGCTTCCAGCCGTCGGTCAGTGTGCCGGTCGACGTCGACGGCGCCCGCAAGGTGTTCAAGCTGGTCGACGCCTTGGAGGAGAGCGACGACGTGCAGAACGTCTGGACCAACGTCGATCTATCCGATGAGGTGCTGGCCGCCCTCGACGAGGACTGATTAGTCGTAGCCGTGCCGCATGTCGTCGACGATGCGCGGGTTGTCCAGCGTTGACGGTTCGAGCGGACGCGGTGCGATGTCGTCGGAGAACACCGTTGCGGCCTGCAGCACTTGGGGGTTGAGGTAACGCAGCGGCGGCGCGTCGGCGGGCATGGTGGGCACCGGTGCGGCGGCACCGGCCTGCGCGGGGTGTGCCAACGCGAAGCCCCAGTCACCGAACGTCGGCACATGCACGTGGTAGGGCGTGACGGCATACCCCGCCGACCGCATCGTCGACACCGTGCGCCAGAACGCGGTCGGGGTGGAGAACGGGCTGCCGGCTTGGACGACAACGAGCCCATTGGGCGAAAGCGCATGCGCGACAAGGGCATAGAACTCAGTGGAGTACAGCCGGCCCAGAACGGGGGTGTCCGGGTCGGGCAGGTCGACGATCACGGCGTCGAAACCCCCGGGCGGACTCAGTTCCGGATGGGGAGCCCGAAGCCAGCGCATCGCGTCGTCGATCACGACGGAAACCCGCGGGTTGTCCAGCGCGCCGGCATTGGCGTCGTGCAGCGTGGTGCGGGCGATCTCGATCACAGCGGGGTCGAGCTCTACCTGCACGATCTTGTTGATTCCGTTCTGGCGCAATAACTCTCGTGCTGCCAGGCCGTCGCCACCGCCCAGGACCAGCACCGAGCGGGCGCCCTTGCCGAGCGCGGGGTAGACGAGGCTTTCGGTGTAGCGGTATTCGTCGCGGGTGGAGAACTGCAATCCACCGTCCAGATACAGCCGGGTGTCGTTGTCGCGACGGGTGACCACGATCTCTTGGTAGGCGGTGTGCCGGTAGGCGACGATCGGGTCGGCGTAAAGCCTTTGGCGGCTGGTCGTTTCGATGTCGCGCGCGTGCACCAGCAGCACGACCAGCAGCCCGAGGGCGGCGGCGAGTGCACACAGCGCGGTCACCAACTGCGCGGTGGAGATCACCCGCCGCAGCAGGAACATCGCCACAATGGCCGCCGCGACCAGATTGATGACGCCGGTGGCCGCGGCGCCGCGGATCATTCCGAGATGCGGCAGCAAGGCAAACGGCCAGACCAATCCGCCGACCAATGCCCCCAGGTAATCGGCCGCGTTGAGGTTGGCCAGCGTGCGGCCGGTATCGGTTGCGGTGTTCCTGGCGGTGCCGGCCCGCCCGTGCTGCAGCAGCGTCATCAGCAACGGCACCTCGGCGCCGACCAGCCCGCCGATCAGCGCGGTGCCGAGCGCCAGCACCCACGCCGACCCGATCGTGCCGTCCAGGAACGCGAACACCGCATACAGCGCCGCGGCGGACAGGCCGCCGATGATGCCCAGCAGCGCCTCGACCGCGACGAAGACGATGCCCGCGTGCCTCAGCAGCGGCTTGACCATCAGCGCACCCACGCCCAGCGCGGCGATGTAGCCCGCGACGATCATTGAGGTGGCGACGATGCCGCCGCCGTTGAGGCTGGCGGACAGCGTCAGCAGGGCCAGTTCGTAGATGATGCCGCAGGCCGCACAGGCCGCGACCGCGGCGAGCAGCAGGGCGCGCCAGCGGGTCGACGGCTCCGCGGACCGTGCGGCTTCCTGGGTGGTGGTCATGACACCGCGGCGGCCGTCACTGCTCCGACGGCCAACAACATCAGCGCGACCGCGAACGACCCGGGATGCAGCTCGGGCTCGTCGATATGCTCGTGGAAACTGCCCGGAATCACCAGATGCAGTGTCAGCAAAGCAATTCCCAACAGGATCACACCCATGATCCCGTACACCGCCACGCCGACGAGTCCCTGACCCAATTGGCTGTAGCTGTTGACGATAGAGCTGACGATCACGGTGGTGAGGGAGACATACATCGCGCAGGCGACCACGACGGCGTTGGGGCGGCGATCGATGAACACCAGCTGGCGCAGCTTGCCCGGGGTCAACGCGTCGACCATGTAGAAGCCGACCAGCAGGACGGCCATGCCGACGACGAAGTACAACAGCGTCGCGACGACGCCCTTGAGGACGGGGTCGAGATCCACGTTTCCGATATCGAAGGCGAGGTACACGGTTGTCTCCTTTGCTATTTGGTTCCGCCCGGCCCGCCGGGGCTACCGCCGGAGCCGCTCGACGGGGACCCGGGACTGAACCCGGGGCCGAGGAAGATGTAGGAGCCGTGGCTGTATCCGGCACCGAGGCTTTCGACGCGAATGCTGCACGGGTGGTTGCCATCTGGGCCGACGGTCACGATGTTGTCGCTATAGCGCAGGTACTCGTTGTTGTCGTTGTCCGCACGCGCCTCGGGTTCCTGATAGTCGGCGAGCGCGTCGGCGACCTGATCGGGCGATCCGCTGCACAGGTACCGCGTTGCGTTGGCGTCGCGCGAGTACTCGCGGTAGTTGCTCGCGATATAGCCTGCAATGTCCTTCTGCAGCAAGATGATTCCGACCACCAATGACACCACCGCCGCCGCGGCCAGCCCGCCGGCAAGCCAGAACAGGTGTTTGCGGCTCACGGATGCCACCGGCTCGCAGTGTGGACCACCACGCCGCCGGACACCAGGGGTCGCTGCGGGTACAGGTGCCACGTCTGCCAGCGCCAGCCGGTGCCGTCGGGTTCGGCGGCCAACACGGTGAGTGCGGCGTCATCGCCGGGGAAAGTGCCGCCGAGCCAAGCGGTTTCGGCTCGGCATCGGTCACGCAGCTTGCGCGCCAATTGGCGAAACGTCGCTTCGTCGTGCGTAGTGGTGCGCGATTCCAGCGCATAACCGGAGGCTTCGGCGCGCTGCGGCAGCGTGCCGGCCTCGCTGTCGGCGGTGCAGGACACCTGCTCGGAGAAGGTGGCCGCGGCGTGCTCGATCGTGACGAGATGCGAGGCGCCGAGCACCGCGAGCCGCAGCGCGCCGCCGTCGGGATGTCGCAGCGAATGGCTGGCCAGCAGCGGGGGTTCGGGCGCGTTGAGGGCAAGCCGCAGCCTGCTCCCGGACACGTCGGCCGGAGCTACGGCGAGCTGATAGAGCGGCACCGCGGGCCCTACGGGCTACCCGGCGGGGGCGCCGGGTAGACGGTGAGCTCGCCCGGCGACACCGGCTTGCCCATCGAGATCTCCCAGGGCGTACCGGGTGCCCAGCGCTCGAAGGACAGCAGCGCGGTCTGGTCGGCGTTGGCGCAGTCGACGAACTCCATCTCGCCGCCGGCGGGCAGACCGGTCGTGCCCTCGGTCGTGTACGAGGCGCGACCGCGCTCCGTCTCGTGAAACGCCATCCCGTCGACCAGGTACTGATCTCCGGGCTGCAACGTGATGTCCTTGCGGGTGACCCACATGACGAGCTCGAGGCGTCCGTCGTCGGATTCGACGGCGAACCAGGTCGGCAGGTCAGCGCCCTCCAGCAGGTGCTCCCACCACACGAACGGCCCCTCGCGAAACGTCACCGACCCGCGGACCACGTAGTCGATGCCGCCATAGCTGACGATGGCGCCGGGCCCGAGCTGTCGGGGCCCGAACTGCGGCATCGCGTCGAACGACAGCGGATCACGGCGCCCACGCGGCTGACCCGCTGCCTTGGGGCGCCGCAAAGCGACGACAAGCACGACGATGGACGCGATGAACAGCACCGCGGCCAGCACCACCAGCACTGTTCCCACGCAAACCCTCCCGTCGCCGCAGCGGTGGAGCGAACGTGGGCTTAAGTTAACAGCTTTTGCCGGCTCCCGGGCCGCGTGTCCTATGCGGCGCGGTGGGAACCGACCGCTAGGCTATCGAACAGCTGTTCGGGCACAGTATTTTCACACGGTGGAAGTTGGAGCATGCCATGCGCGTGATGGGCGTCGACCCCGGACTGACCCGATGCGGGCTGTCCGTGGTCGAAAGCGGGCGCGGCCGAAACATCGTCGCGCTGGATGTCGACGTGGTCCGTACCGCGTCGGATGCCGCGCTGCCCAAAAGGCTGCTGGCCATCAGCGACGCCGTCGAGCATTGGCTGGATACGCATCACCCCGACGTCATCGCGATCGAGCGGGTGTTCGCCCAGCACAATGTGTCGACCGTGATGGGCACCGCGCAGGCCGGTGGCGTGATCGCGCTCGCGGCGGCCAAACGCGATATCGACGTGCACTTCCATACGCCTAGCGAGGTGAAGGCCGCGGTCACCGGCAACGGCACCGCCGACAAGGCTCAGGTCACCGCGATGGTCACCAGAATCCTTGCGCTGCAAGCTAAACCGACGCCGGCCGACGCGGCCGACGCGCTGGCACTGGCCATCTGCCATTGCTGGAGAGCGCCGATGCTGGCCCGGATGGCGGCGGCCGAGGCGATGGCCGCCGAGGCACGCCAGGCCTACCGCGCCAAGTTGGCCGCCAAGGCCAAGGCCGCCAGGGCGGGGGCGGCCCGATGATCGCCTCGGTGCGCGGTGAGGTGCTCGAGGTGGCACTCGATCATGTGGTGATCGAGGCCGCGGGTGTCGGTTACCGGGTGAACGCGACGCCGTCGACGCTGGCCACGCTGCGGCACGGCAGCGAAGCCCGCCTGATCACCGCGATGATCGTTCGCGAGGATTCGCAGACGCTGTACGGGTTCGTCGACAACGAGACCCGCGACCTGTTCCTGACGCTGCTGTCGGTGTCCGGCGTCGGGCCGCGGCTGGCGATGGCGACCCTGGCCGTGCACGATGCCGCGGCGCTGCGCCAGGCGCTCTCCGACGGCGACGTCGCCGCGCTGACCCGGGTGCCCGGCATCGGCAAGCGCGGCGCCGAGCGCATGGTTCTCGAGTTGCGCGACAAGATCCATGCCGCCGGTACGCCCGCGGCGGTACCGGCGGGCGCGGGTCTCAATGGCCACGCGGTGCGGGGCCCGGTGGTCGAGGCGCTGATCGGCCTGGGCTTCGCGGTCAAGCAGGCCGAGGATGCCACCGACAGCGTGTTGGCGGCCAGTCGCGAAAAAGGCGAGCAGGCAACGACTTCCGACGCGTTGCGGGCCGCGCTGTCGTTGCTGGGTAAGGCCAAATGAGCGACGAGGATTCCGAGAACTACGCGGATCGCGACCTGTCTCCGACGCTGACCGTCGGAGAGGGCGACATCGACGTCAGCCTGCGGCCCCGCTCGCTACGCGAGTTCATCGGCCAGTCCCGGGTCCGCGAACAGCTGCAGCTGGTCCTCGAGGGAGCCAAAAACCGGGGCGGCACACCGGATCACATTCTGCTGTCCGGCCCGCCGGGGTTGGGTAAGACGTCGCTGGCGATGATCATCGCCGCCGAGCTCGGGTCCTCGCTGCGGGTGACCTCGGGCCCGGCCCTGGAGCGCGCCGGCGACCTGGCCGCGATGCTGTCGAATCTGGTCGAGCACGACGTCTTGTTCATCGACGAGATTCATCGCATCGCGCGGCCGGCCGAGGAGATGCTCTACCTCGCGATGGAGGACTTCCGCGTCGACGTCGTGGTGGGCAAAGGGCCTGGGGCGACATCGATTCCGCTGGAGGTGGCGCCGTTCACGCTGGTCGGCGCGACCACCAGGTCCGGCGCGCTGACCGGTCCACTGCGGGACCGCTTCGGTTTCACCGCGCACATGGATTTCTACGAGCCGGCCGATCTGGAGCGGGTGCTGGCCCGTTCGGCCGGGATCCTCGGCATCGAGCTGGGCGCCGAAGCCGGTGCCGAGATCGCCCGACGATCGCGCGGCACGCCACGGATCGCCAACCGCCTGCTGCGCCGGGTCCGGGACTTCGCCGAGGTGCGCGCCGACGGGGTGATCACCCGCGACGTCGCCAAGTCCGCGCTGGAGGTCTACGACGTCGACGAGCTCGGGCTCGACCGGCTGGACCGGGCGGTGCTGTCGGCGCTGACCCGCAGCTTCGGCGGCGGCCCGGTCGGGGTTTCGACGCTCGCGGTGGCGGTCGGGGAAGAGGCGACCACCGTCGAGGAGGTGTGCGAGCCGTTCCTGGTGCGCGCCGGGATGGTCGCGCGGACACCGCGCGGCCGGGTGGCCACCGCGCAAGCCTGGACCCATCTGGGTATGACACCGCCGGCCGGGGTCTTGCAACCGGGGCTGTTCGAGTAGGAGCGATCGCGAGCGCGGCCTGCCGGCGAGAGGGTCGCGACCGTCAGCATAGGAGGCGTCATGATCACCGCCGGACTGGCATTCGCCGCGCTCGCGGCGTTGTTGCACGTCTACATCTTCACGATGGAGTCGCTGACCTGGACCTCGGCCCGGACCCGCGCGACCTTCGGTACGACGCCCGAGGAGGCCGAGACCACCAAGCTGCTGGCCTTCAATCAGGGCTTCTACAACCTTTTCCTGGCGATCGTCGCCGGCATCGGGATCGCGGAGATCGCGATGGGACACCGGGCGGTGGGGGCCGCGCTCGTCTTCGCCGGGATCGGATCCATGGCCGCGGCCGCGGTCGTCCTGGTGGTGTCGGCGCCCGACAAGGCCAGGGCCGCCGTGACGCAGGGCGTTTTCCCGTTGATCTCGATCGTGCTGCTGGTACTCGGCCTGGCTTCGTAACACAAGAAACACCGGGCACGGCCTGACCTCTGGTGGGGGCGACCAGAGGTTATAACCGTGAACCGCAGGGTACCCACGCGATGCTGAAGTAGTCCGGCGTCAATAGGGGGATGTAATGAAGTACGCACAAGACGGCCATCCGGGCAGGCTGTGGATGCCACGCTCGCGCGGGGCGGTTTGTGGGTTGATCCTGATTGTTCTGGGTGCTTGGGGGGCGTTGATACCGTTCGTCGGTCCGCACTTCAATTTCGCCTACACACCCGACAGAGAGTGGGCGTGGAGCACGGCTCGCGGCTGGCTCGAGGTGTTGCCCGGCGGCGTCACCGCGCTCGGCGGCTTGCTGCTCGTATTTTCCGGGAACCGGGCCACCGCGATCGTGGGCGGCTGGCTGGCCGTGCTGGCCGGCGCCTGGTTCGTGATCGGCAGCGAGGTCGCTCCGATGCTCGGTATCGGATCTGCCGGAGATCCGATCGCCGCAACGGACCGCAAGCGCGCCGCGCTGGAGATTTCGTACTTCTCCGGCCTGGGCGCCTTGATCGTCTTCGTGGGCGGCATCGCGCTGGCGCGCCTGGCGGTGCGACTGGCCAGTGACATCGAAGCCCTCGCCCGGGTGCGTTCGGCGGCGCCGGTGGCCGGCGAGCCCGTCTACATGTCGGGGTTGGAAGAGCCGCACCGTAAGGTGGAGCCGGACGCCCTGACCACCCCGCGGGTGGAGTCGCCCGAGGGCTCGAAGACCGGCGGATGGCGCAGGCAACGCGCCGGCGCCGCGCCCGCAGCCGGCGCGAATTACCTGCGCTGGCCGCATCCTCAGAGCTAAGGCATCGCGCACAACCGACCGCCGGCCCGTAACGGGCTGGCGGTCGGTTGATGTGGCGTTTAGAGCAGGCCGAGCAGGCGCAGGTCGCTGATGTACTTGGCGATGATCGGCGCGCCGATGTGCGGAATGTCTTTGTCGGGGCCAATTTTGGCGTCCTGGACGGCCGCACGGAACCGGTCGGTCGGTGCCATCGACCCACGAATCGGGTGCTCCGGCTTCTGGTAGTTGTGCAGCAGCGGCAACAGCGAAGCGTTGCGCTGCTTTTCGGGCAGGCCACGCAGGGCGGTCTCGAACCGCGCCAGCCAGTCGCCGTAATCGTCGATCCGCTGGATCGCGTTGCCGGCACCCTCGGTTGGGGAGATCAGCCAGTCGACGAACTCGTCCATCCCGATGCCGTCGTCGTACGGGTTCATCACGTGGTAGGTCTGGAAGCTCGCCTTACCGTCCAGGTTCTGCGCACCCAGCGTCGAGATGGCTTCGGCGATGAACTCCACGGGCAGGCCGTCGTAGTGCGCCCGCTGCCGGTTGCCGTCGGTGTCGCGCTCGTAGAACGAGCCCGGCGCGATTCCGGTGGCCACCAGGCTCAGCATCGTGCGGGTGAACATGTCCGGCACGTTGAGCTGGCCTGCGTAAGTGGTGTCGGCCAGGATCATGTCGCAGCGGAACACCGCCACCGGCAGGCCACAGAGGTCGTTGGCCTCGCGCAGCAACACCTCGCCGGCCCACTTGCTGTTGCCGTAGCCGTTGGCGTAGCTGTCGTTGATCTGCCGGGTCGCGCTGATCTGCCGGATGTCGGCGTCCTCGGTGAACTGCCCGGGCTTGATCTGGTCTCCCACCCCGATCGTGGACACGTAGGTGTACGGCTTTTGCTTGCCGGTCAACGCGATTCGGATCAGCTCGGCGGTGCCCAGCGCGTTGGGGCCGAACAGCTCGCTGTACGGCAGCACGTGGTTGACCAGCGCCGCCGGGTCGACGATCAGGTCGACGGTGTCGGCCAGCCGCTGCCAGGTCGCCGCGTCCAGGCCCAGGTTGGCCTCGCCCTTGTCTCCGGCGATCACCTCGAGGTGATCGGCCGCCAGTTCCCGGTAGTGCGCCACCAGCTTGGGGTCGCCCTGTGGAGACCCGACGCCGAACGTCTTGTCCAGCCGGGCCCGTGCATCCGCGTCGGACTTGGCCCGTACCAGGGCGATCACCTTGCCGTCGACCAAATCCATCCGCTCTAGCCAGTCCAGCGCGAGGTAGCGGCCCAGGAATCCGGTGGCTCCGGTCAGCAGCACGGTGCGGACCTCGGGTGCCGGCGCCGGCAGGTTCGGTGCGGCGGCCAGCGTCGCCGAGTCGATGAACTTGTCCAGCGTGAGGTCACTGGCGCGCACCTCGCCCGCGCTGTCCTTGCTCGAAAGCCCGTGCACCGCCGCGAACGTGGCCCGCTTGGTGCCCTGGCGCTCGGTTTCGATGTAGGCCGCGATCGAGGCCAGGTCGCTGGCCGGGCTGACGATCACGCCCACCGGCACGTCGACCTCGAAGATCTCGTGCAGCAGGTTGCCAAAGGTCAACGCCGACAACGAGTCCCCACCCAGATCGGTGAAGTGGGCATCGGGGGTCAGCTCGGTGCTGGCCGCGCCCAGCATGGCCGCCGCGGCCCGGCTCACCGTCTGCAGCACCGGCGCGGTGGCGCCGCTGCGGCGTAGCTCGCTGAGCTCATTGGCCTGGCCCGCGGCCAGGTCGGCGTAGAGCTGTTCCAGGCGCTCGCCGTACTGCTGCTTGAGCTTCGGCCACGCCAGCTTGCGGATCCCGGTCAGCAGACCATTCTCCAGGGTGAACGGCTCGGTCTCGATCAGGAAGTCACGCGGCACCTCGTAGGACTGCAGGCCGGCCTCTTTCGCGACCGTCTGCAGCGAGTCGGCGATGCGTCCCTTGAGCTCGCCGGCGCCGAACCGTGACAGCGCCTCCTCGCTGGGCACGATCACCGCCAACAGGTAGGGGTGCGCGCTGTTGCCGTAGACGTAGATCTGACGCACCAGCGGGCTGTTGCCGAACACCGCTTCCAGCTTGGCGACGGTGACGAACTCGCCCTGCGCCAGCTTGAGCACGTTGTTGCGCCGGTCGACGTACACCACCTTGTTAGGTGCGATTTCGGCGACGACGTCGCCGGTGCGGTAGTAGCCGTCCGGGTCGAACACTCCGGCGGTGGTCTCCGGGCGCTTGTAGTAGCCGGGGAACATGTTCTCCGTCTTGAGCAACAGCTCACCGCGCGGGTAGGGCCGGTCGGTGGCGAAGTAGCCCAGATCCGGCACGTCGACCAGCTTGTAGTCGATCACCGGCGGACGCTGTACCTCGCCGTCGAACAGCACCATCCCGGCCTCGGTCGAGCCGTAGCCATCGAGCAGGTGCATGTCGAGCAGCTCTTCCACCCACGCCTTCAGGTCCGGGGAGGTGGGCGCCGAGCCCGTCATCGCGAAGATGAACCGACCGCCCAGCAGACCCTGCGAGAGCTCGCTCATCACGTCGGCCACGCTGCCGCCGCGGTCGACACGGCGCTGGTATTCGCTGTAGAGCGTCTCCCAGATGCGCGGCACGAAGTTCATCTCGGTGGGCCGCACCAGCTCGAGATCTTCCAACAGCGTCGACAGATCGCTGCGGGCGGCGAAGTAGGCCGTGCCGCCGTTGCCGAGCGTGCCGTACAGGATGCCGCGGCCCATCACGTGGCTCATCGGCATGAAGTTGAGGGTGATCGACGCGACGGTCTCACCGAACCAGTTGCGACCCGACCGGCACCACATCTTGCCGACGTTGCGCCGGGGGTACATCGCGCCCTTGGGCGCGCCGGTACTGCCGGAGGTATAGATCAGCAGTGCAAGCTCGTCGTTGTCGACGGCCGCCGCCGGCGTGGCGGGCAGGGTCTTGCCGCGCTGCAGCAGGTCAGCGAGTGGTTCGACGGTCACCACGGTGTCGGCCAACCGCGCTTGGGCGCTTTGCACCGCTCCGCGCTCGTCGTCGACCTCGGGGTGGTAGTCGAACACGATGAGCTTGCCGGGCCGGTGGTCGGTGCTCAAGATCAGCTCGACGGCGTCGGACAACTGGTTCACGCTCGCCGCGAAGACGGCGGGCTCGGTCTCGGTCACGATCGGCGTGAGCTGCGTGACCGCTGCGCTGGTCTGCAGCGGAACGCCCACCGCGCCGACCATTCCCAGAGCGACGTCGATGGTGGTGAAGTCGACGCTGTTGAAGCCCAGTGCCGCCACCCGGTCGCCCGGCGCCAGCCCGTCGCTGGTCAGGGCGCGGGCCAGTTCGTCGACGCGTTCGCGCAGCTCGCCGTAGGTGATGGTGTCGTAGCGGGGCAGCAGCCCCAGCACGGTGCGTCCGGTTTTGGGGTCTTCGACGAATTCGACGGCACGCTGTCCCAGGGCCGGGCGGTCACCGTAACCCTCGAGCACGGTCTGGATGATCTGCGGAAGTTGCAGTCCAGGCTGCTCGAGGGCCTCGACGACCGCCGGGTCCGGCTTGGCGGCGGCGAACTGTGGGTCGGTAGCGGTCAGATTCTCAATGCGGCGTTCCAGCCGCTGTTCACGAGTCGACACGACACTTCCTTGCATTGCTGAGAAGTTAAGGCTGTTTGCGCGACATTGCGCTGGTAGTTAGAACGTTAGCGAAGCTAAAGGTATTCCTCAATGGAATTTACCTGTGGCATTGGTGTGAGATCGCCCACCAGGGCGCGGACCGAGGAGCGGGAGCCAACCGCTCGAAGCAGAGCGCTCGCGGGTCGGGTCCGCACATTCAGTGGCCACCAGAACCAGCGTCCCAGCAGCGCCGCGATGGACGGTGTCATCAACGCGCGAACGAGCAGCGTGTCGAACAGCAAGCCGATACCGATCGTGGTGCCGATCTGCCCGATGGCGCGCAGGTCGCTGACGATCATCGACGCCATCGTGAAGGCGAACACCAGGCCCGCATTCGTCACGACCTTGCCGGTGCCGCCCATCGAACGGATGATGCCGGTATTCAGTCCGGCGCCGATCTCTTCTTTGAAGCGGGAGACCAGCAGCAGGTTGTAATCCGACCCGACGGCCAGCAGAACGATGACGGACGTCACGACCACGAGCCAGTACAACGGGAAACTCATCAGATTTTGCCAAAACAGCACCGATAGTCCGAAGGAAGCGCCCAGCGAAAGCGCAACCGTACCGACGATGACGGAAGCCGCGATAAAGGCCCGGGTGAGGACCAACATGATGATGAAGATGAGGCAGAGCGACGAGGTGCCGGCGATCAGCAGATCCCACTTGGCGCCCTCCGACGTATCTTTCAGCGTTGCCGCGGTTCCGGCCAGATAGATCCCGGCGCCTGCCTCTGGCGTTGTCTTGAGGGCCTCCTCGGCGGCCGTCCGGATCGGTTCGATCCTCGCGATGCCCGCGGCCGTGGCGGGATCTTCTTTGTGCTCGATGATAAATCGGGCCGCATGCCCGTCCGGGGAGAGGAAGCCATTCATCGCCCGCTGAAAATCCTTGTTTTCAAAGACCGCGGGCGGCAGGTAAAATGTGTCGTCGTTGCGGGCGGTGTCGAAAGCGTGCCCCATGGCCGTCGGGTTCTCGCCCAGCTGGTTCATCTGCGCGAGCACTCCCGACATGGTGCTGTGCATGGTCAGCATCATGGTTCGCAACGTCTGCATCGTCGAAATCATCACGGGCAACTCGGCATTCAGCTGCGGCATGATCACGTCGACGCGATCGAGGTCCGCCGCCAGGTCGGCGAGTTCGTCACTGATCTCGTCGACACCGTCGAACGAATCAAACAGCGATCGCACCGACCAGCAGATGGGGATGTCGAAGCAGTGCTTCTCCCAGTAGAAGTAGCTGCGGACCGGCCGGAAGAAGTCCTCGAACCCGGAAATGTTGTCGCGCAGTTCCGCCGTGATCGCCACCGTGTCATGGGTGGCGACGGAGAGCTGATGCGTCGTGTGGGCGAGCTGTTGCATGAGGTCATACAGGCGCTGGGTGACGGCGACCGTTTTCGCGATGTCATCGGCTTGCGCCAGCAGGTCTTTCATGCGGTCCTGCTGCTGCTT
Source organism: Mycobacterium sp. 050128 (assembly GCF_036409155.1). Classification (NCBI taxonomy): domain Bacteria; kingdom Bacillati; phylum Actinomycetota; class Actinomycetes; order Mycobacteriales; family Mycobacteriaceae; genus Mycobacterium; species Mycobacterium sp. 050128. Next base: position 396,270 of record NZ_JAZGLW010000004.1, read on the forward strand.
CATGGTTTGCAGCAGCGCGGCATTTCGAAGGCTGATCTGAAATGGCAAGGTGGCGTGCTCCAGTGGCAGTCCACTGGGCCGGGTTATCGCTTTGACCCGCCAAATTCCCGGCACCGCAAGGATCGCCTTGGCCAGCTTGTTCAGGACCAGGAAATCGGCCGGATTTCGCATATCGTGATCCGCCTCGATCATCAAGACCTCGGGCTTCATCTGTGCCTGCGAAAAATGCCGCGCGACGGCTTCAAATCCCTGGTTGGCCGGGATGGCTCCGGGCAGATACGCGCGGTCGTCGTAGCTGGCTCGGTATCCCGGCAGTGCGAGTAGCCCGACGAGTGCGACGGCCAGCGTCGCGGCCAGAATCGGCGCGGGCCAGCGGACGGTCGCCGTGCCGATTCGCCGCCATCGACCAACCTGGATCGGTCGCTTGGGCTCGAACACGCCGAAACGGTTGCCGACAGCGAGCACCGCCGGTCCCAGCGTGAGCGCTACCGCCGTCGTGACCACTATCCCCACCCCGCAGGGCACGCCCAGGGTTTGGAACGACGGCATTCGGGCGAACGCGAGGCAGAAGATCGCCCCGGCGATCGTCAAACCGGAACCGATGATCACGTGCGCGGTTCCGCGATACATCGTGTAGAAGGCGGCTTCGGAGTCCTCGCCGGACTGCCGCGCTTCCTGGTATCGCCCGACGATGAATATCCCGTAGTCGGTGCCCGCCGCGATGGCCAGCGAGGTGAGCAGGCTGACCGCAAACGGGGTCAGTCCCATGGTGCTGTTATGCACGACGAGAGCGACGACTCCGCGCGCCGTCGCCAGTTCGACGCCGACCGTGACCAGCAGCAGGAGCACCGTGACGATCGAGCGGTAGACGAGCAGCAGAATCAGCAACACCACGACGACCGTGGTCAACGTCAGCTTGAGCATCGACGCGTCGCCGCTGTGTTTCAAATCCGCGGCGAACGCCGAGACCCCGGTGATTCCGACCGTTATCCCCGGCGGTGCCGGCGAATCGGCGACGGCCTTGCGGACCGCTTCGATCGACTCGGTGGCGCGCAACTCGCCCTGGTTGCCGGAGAGATTCACCTGGACCAAAGCGGCTCTGCCGTCGGTGCTTTGCGCGCCCGCGGCAGTCAGCGAATCGCCCCAGAAGTCCTGGATGCTCTGCACGTGTTCCGGATCGGCGCGCAACTTGCGGATCAGGCCGTCGTAGAACGTGTGGGCGGCGTCGTCGAGGGGATGGTCGCCCTCCAGGACGATCACCGCGGAACTGTCGGAGTTTCCCTGCTGGAACACCGTGCCGATGTGCTTGGTCGCCCGGTACGAGGGCGCGTCCCTGGGGACCAGCGAGATCGAGTGCTGTTCGGCAACCGCCTCGAGCGGTGGGACCGCGACGTTGAGTACGACGACGACCGCCAGCCAGCCCAAGATGATGGGCACCGCGAACCGGTGAATCGCGCGTGCCACGAAGAGCCGCGAGTTACAGGTCGGCCAGCAACAGGCGCAGCACCTCGAGCCCCTCGGTGAGGAGCTCGTCGCTGATGGTCAGCGGGGGCAGCAGCCGAATGACGTTTCCGAACATGCCGCAGGTCAGCACGATGATTCCGGCCGCACCGGCCGCGGTCGCCAGCTTGTTCGTCAGCTCGGCGTCGGGGTCGCTGGTGCCGGACTTGACCAGCTCGACGGCGATCATGGCGCCGCGGCCGCGCACATCGCCGATCCGGTCGTCGCCGGCCTGCATCCGCAGCAGCACGTCGAAGATCAGGCGTTCGATCTGCTGGGCCCGCTCGATCAGGCCGTCCTTCTCGATGGTCTCGATGCTGGCCAGCGCCGCCGCGCAGGCGACGGGGTTGCCGCCGAAGGTGCCACCCAGGCCGCTGACGTGCGGGGCGTCCATGATCTCGGCGCGGCCCGTCACCGCCGACAGCGGCAGCCCGCCGGCGATGCCCTTGGCGGTACAGATCAGGTCGGGCTCCAGGCCGTTTGAGCCCTCGTGCTCGCAGGCGAACATCGCCCCGGTGCGCGCGAAGCCGCTCTGCACCTCGTCGGCGATGAACACCACATCGTTCTTGTGGCACCAGTCGACCAGCGCGGGCAGGAAGCCCTCGGCCGGGACGATGAATCCGCCCTCGCCCTGGATCGGCTCGATGATGACGGCGGCCAGGTTGGCGGCGCCGATCTGCTTCTCCAAGACGCTGATCGCCCGCGCGGCGGCCAGCTCGCCGTCGGTGGCCAGGTCCTTGTCCAACAGGCCATCGCGGTACGGATAGGACATCGGCGCCCGGTAGATCTCCGGCGCGAACGGGCCGAAGCCGCTCTTGTACGGCATCGACTTGGCGGTCAGCGCCATCGTCATGTTGGTGCGGCCGTGATAGGCGTGGTCGAAGGCCGCGACGGCGGGTTTGCGGGTGTAGGAGCGCGCGATCTTGATGGCGTTCTCGACGGCCTCGGCGCCGGAGTTGAACAGCACCGAACGCTTTTCACCCGAGCCCGGGGTGATCCGGTTCAGCTCCTCGGCGACCGCGATGTAGGACTCGTACGGCGTGACCATGAAGCAGGTGTGGGTGAACTCGGCGACCTGTTCGCGCACCGCGTCGACCACCCGCGGCGCGGAGTTGCCGATCGTGGTGACGGCGATGCCGGAGCCCAGGTCGATGAGCCGGTTCCCGTCGACGTCCTCGATGATGCCGCCGCCGGCGCGCGCGACGAACACGGGCAGGCTGATGCCGACGCCGTGGGACACCGCCGAGGTGCGGCGTTTGTTGAGTTCCAGCGACACGGGACCAGGGATTTCGGTAACCAGCTGGCGGGTCTGTTCGAGGCTGGCCACGACGTCCTCCTCCCGGCGACGCGCGTGTCGCGTCGCGCTGAAAGCCTATCTGTCGGACGGGTCTTGGCGCCTGCCGAGGATGCGGCCCAACCGCGCGCCCCCGGGCCTGCCAGACTGGACGGGCACACTGGACCCTCGAAAACCCAGCAATACCGATACGAAAGACAGGCACGTCTCGATGGAAAGTTTGGTTTTGTTCCTGCCGTTCCTGCTCATCATGGGCGGGTTCATGTACCTGGCGTCGCGTCGCCAGAAGAAGGCGATGCAGGCCACCATCGACCTGCACGAGTCATTGCAGCCGGGGGACCGCGTGCACACCACGTCCGGCATGGAGGCCACCGTTGTCGCGCTCACCGACGACACCGTCGACCTCGAAATCGCGCCCGGCGTGGTGACCACCTGGATGAAGCTGGCCGTCCGCGACAAGATCTTGCCGGAGGACTACTTCGACGAAGATGAGGACGACTTTGACGAGTCCGACGACGCTCAGGGTCCGGCCGGCGAGAGCCACTTGACCAAAGATCAGTGACCACCGCGGTCCGATGAGCGGGTTGCGCCAAGCGGGCACGTAGGCTCTTTCGGGAGCCAGAAACCGATTACCAAGGAGATATAAGGAAAGTGGCATCGTCTTCGGCGCCGGTGCACCCTGCCCGCTACCTGTCGGTTTTCTTCGTCTTGCTGATCGGCGTCTACCTGCTGGTGTTTCTCACCGGGGACAAACACGCCGCCCCGAAGCTCGGCATCGACCTGCAGGGCGGTACCCGCGTCACCTTGACCGCCCGCACTCCGGACGGCTCCCGCCCGAGCCGGGAGGCGCTCGCGCAGGCGCAGCAGATCATCAGCTCGCGCGTCAACGGCCTGGGCGTCTCCGGTTCTGAGGTCGTGGTCGACGGTGACAACCTGGTCATCACGGTGCCCGGCAACGACGGCAACGAGGCTCGCAACCTGGGGCAGACCGCGCGCCTCTACATCCGCCCGGTGCTGAACTCGGCGCCCGCCCAAGCGGCCGAACCCAAGCCCCCGGCCGGCATCGCGCCCCCGGGCGGCCAGCCCGCGCCGCCACCCGCGGGGCAACCCGCACCGCCGCCCGCCGGCCAGCCCGCACCACCACCTGCCGGGCGGCCGGCGCCGCAGCCGCGTCCCTACCCGCAGGACCCGCCGCCCAGTCCCAGCCCCGCGCCCGCACCGGGCAATGCCCCGCCGCCCGCGGCGCCGGCACCCGCAGGCCCGGCGGCCGACGCCCCGCCGCCCGAGGTGCCCGGGCCGCCCGATCCGCGCAAGGATCTCGCCGACCGCATCAAGGTGATGAAGGATTTCCGGCAGAGCAACAACCCGTACATTCAGATGGTTGCTCAGCAGTGGGTGGCTGCCCACTGCGACAAAGAGGACATCCTGGCCGGCAACGATGACCCGGCCCTGCCGCTGATCACCTGCTCGACCGACCACAAGTACGTCTACCTGCTGGGGCCGTCGATCATCAGCGGTGACCAGATCCAGGACGCCAGCTCGACGATGAACCAGCGCGGCATCGGCTACGTCGTCGACGTTCAGTTCAAGCCCGCCGCGGCCAACACCTGGGCGGACTTCACCGCCGCCCACATCGGCACCCAGACCGCGTTCACGCTGGACTCCCAGGTCGTCAGCGCGCCGATGATCCAGGAGGCGATCCCCGGCGGCCGCACCCAGATCTCCGGTGGCGACCCGCCGTTCACCGCCGCCACCGCCAAGCAGCTGGCCAACGTGCTGAAGTACGGCTCGCTGCCGCTGTCCTTCGAATCGTCGGAGGCCCAAACCGTCTCGGCGACACTGGGATTGACCTCGTTGCGTGCCGGGCTGATGGCGGGTGCGATCGGCTTGGTCCTGGTGCTGCTGTACTCGCTGCTGTACTACCGGGTGCTGGGATTGCTGACGGCGTTATCCCTAACAGCTTCGGGTGCAATGATTTTCGCGATCCTGGTGCTGTTGGGCCGGCAGATCAACTACACCCTGGACCTGGCGGGTATCGCGGGTCTGATCATCGGTATCGGCACCACCGCGGACTCGTTCGTGGTGTTCTTCGAGCGCATCAAAGACGAGATCCGCGAAGGCCGTTCGTTCCGCTCGGCCGTGCCACGAGGCTGGGTACGTGCCCGCAAGACGATCGTGTCGGGTAACGCCGTCACCTTCCTGGCCGCCGCCGTGCTCTACGGCCTGGCGATCGGGCAGGTGCGAGGGTTCGCCTTCACGTTGGGTCTGACCACGGTTCTCGACATCGTGGTGGTGTTCCTGGTGACCTGGCCGCTGGTGTACCTGGCCTCCAAGTCGCCGACGTTGGCCAAGCCCGCGTACAACGGCCTGGGCGCTGTCCAGCAGGTCGCCCGTGAACGCCGTGCGTCAGACGTGAAGACCGGACGGGGAACGCGATGACCTCCAAAGACACCGATGCGACCGAACTCACCGAATCCGCCGACGCCGTGGAGCTGAAGACCGACTCCACCGTGCCGCCACCGCATCACAGCTTCCTGGCCCGGCTCTACACCGGAACCGGCGCGTTCGAGGTCGTCGGCCGACGCCGGTTGTGGTACGGCATCAGCGGGGCGATCGTCGCGATCGCCATCCTGTCCATCGTCGTGCGTGGCTTTACCTTCGGGATCGACTTCAAGGGCGGCACCACGGTGTCGTTCCCGCGCGGCAACGTCGCGACCTCGCAGGTGCAGGACGTGTTCCGCAAAACCCTGGGCCGCGACGCCGCATCGGTGGTCATCGTCGGCAACGGCGGTTCGGCGACGGTGCAGATCAGCTCCGAGACGCTGACCAACGACCAGACGACGAAGTTGCGCAACGCGCTGTTCGACGCATTCCAGCCCAAGGGCACCGACGGCAAGCCGAACAAGGCGGCGATCAGCGACTCCGCGGTCTCGGAGACCTGGGGCGACCAGATCACCAAGAAGGCGCTGATCGCGCTGGGTGTGTTCCTGGTGCTGGTCAGCGTCTACATCATGGTGCGCTACGAGCGCTACATGTCGATATCGGCGCTGACCACCATGGTTTTCGACCTGACCGTCACCGCGGGTGTGTATTCGCTGGTGGGCTTCGAGGTCAGCCCCGCGACGGTGATCGGCCTGCTGACCATCCTCGGGTTCTCGTTGTACGACACCGTCATCGTCTTCGACAAGGTCGAGGAGAACACCAAAGACTTCCAGCACCGAAACCGGCGCACCTTCGCCGAGGAAGCCAACCTGGCGATCAACCAGACCTTCATGCGCTCGATCAACACCAGCCTGATCTCCGTCCTGCCGGTGCTGGCGTTGATGGTGGTGGCGGTGTGGCTGCTGGGCGTCGGCACGCTGAAGGACCTGGCGCTGGTGCAGCTGGTCGGCATCCTGGTCGGCACCTACTCCTCGATCTTCTTCGCGACCCCGCTGCTGGTCACGCTGCGTGAGCGCACCGAACTGGTGAAGACCCACACCCGCCGCGTCCTCAAACGGCGCAAGCCCGGCACGCCGGAGCCGGCGGACAGCTCGGCCGACGAGGCATCTGACACCGAGACCACCACCGAGACGAAAAAGGCCGCGGCGCCGTCCGGCGAGCCCGCACCGAACAAGCCGGCCCCCGGTGCGCGGCCCGTGCGACCCACCGGTACCCGACGCCCGAGCGGCAAGCGAAACGCCGGCCGGCGGTAGCCGCGATGCTCAGGCGGGCCGCGGCTATTTCTCTGTCCGTTGCGCTCGCCGTCGCTTTCGTGGTGACGGGATGCTCGGGTAGCGCCGCCTCGCAGATCGACTACGTCGTCGACGGCCGGCTGAGCACGTACAACGCCAACACCACCGTCGGGTTCGCGTCGGCCGGCGCGCAGGCGTTCGCCCGCACGCTGACCGGGTTCGGCTATCACGGTCCCGACGGACAGGTCGTCGCCGACCGCGACTTCGGCTCCGTCACGGTGGTGAGCGGTTCACCCCTGGTGCTCGACTACCAGATCGCCGACAACGCGGTGTACTCCGACGGCAAGCCGCTGACCTGCGATGACCTGGTGCTCGCCTGGGCCGCTCAGTCGGGCCGGTTTCCCGGGTTCGACGCCGCCACCCAGGCCGGCTACGTCGATATCGCCAACATCGAATGCATACCGGGACAGAAGAAGGCGCGGGTGTCGTTCGTCCCGGACCGCGGCGTCGTCGACTACAACCAGCTGTTCGCCGCGACCACGATGATGCCGTCGCACGTCATCGCCGACCAGCTGAATATCGACGTGACCGCGACGCTACTGGGCAAGAACGCGCAGTCGGTCGCACCGATCGCGCAACTGTGGAACACGACGTGGGACCTCAGGCCCGGTCTCAAACACGACGAGATCGTCAAGCGCTTCCCGTCGTCGGGACCGTACAAAATCGAATCGGTCCTCGACGACGGCGCCGTGGTGCTGGTCGCCAACGACCGGTGGTGGGGTCCCAAGGCGATCACCAAGCGGATCACGGTGTCGCCGCAGGCCCCCGACATCCAGGATCGGGTCAACAACCGCAGCGTCGACGTGGTGGATGTCGCGGCCGGGTCGCCGGGAACGCTGAACACCCCGGACAACTACGAGCGCACCGATTCGGCAGCGGCGGGCATTGAGCAGCTGTTCTTCGCGCCGCAGGGACCGCTGGCTCAGAACAACGATCGCCGCACGTTCGCGCTGTGCGTTCCCCGTGACGTGATCGCGCGCGACGCCGGGGTACCGATCGCCAACTCGCGGCTGTCTCCGGTCGCGGAGGACGCCGTCGCGCAGGCGGACGGTGCCGCCGAGGCGAGCCCGTACAACAAGGCGGACCCGGTCGCCGCCCGCGCCGCGCTGGGTGGCGCCCCGCTCGCGGTGCGAATCGGCTACCAGGGCCCCAACGCCCGGCTCGCGGTCACCGTCGGGACGATCACCAAGTCGTGCGCGGCCGCGGGCATCAATGTCACCAACGTCACACTCGACACCTCCGGACCCCAGGCGCTGCGGGACGGAAAGATCGATGTTCTGCTGGCCAGCACCGGTGGAGCCAGCGGCAGCGGGTCCACCGGATCTTCCTCGATGGACGCCTACGACCTGCACAGTGGCAACGGCAACAACCTGTCGGGGTATGCGAATCCGCAGGTCGACGGCATCATCGGTGAGCTCGCGGTGTCCGGCGACCCGGCCGCGCGGGTTCGCCTGCTTGCCGAGGGAGCCCCGGTACTGTGGGGTGATATGCCGACGTTGCCCCTGTATCGGCAGCAGCGCACGTTGCTGATGTCGAAAAAGATGTACGCAGTCAGCGCGAATCCGACCCGCTGGGGCGCGGGTTGGAACATGGACCGATGGGCTTTGATGCAGTGACGGATATTCGCGAGGATGCGGCCTTGGCCGACCTCATCGCGTCGTTGACCCGCGACGTCTCCAACTTTCCCAAGCGGGGCGTCCAGTTCAAAGACCTTACTCCGCTGTTCGCCGACCGAACGGCGATGAGCGCGGTGATCGACGCGCTGGCTGAAATCTCCGCCGGCTCGGATCTGGTCGCCGGGATCGAATCGCGGGGGTCGTTGGTGGCCGCTGCCGTCGCCGCCCGGCTCGGCACCGGCGTGCTGTCCATCCGCAAGGAGGGCAAGCTGCCGCCGCCGGTGCTCCACGAGAAGTACACCCGCGAGTACGGTCCCGCGGCGATCGAGATTCCCGCCGACGGTCTGGACTTGCGTGGCACCAACATCATGATCATCGACGATGTGCTGGCCACCGGTGGCACGCTCGGCGCGGCCAACCGGTTGCTCGAGCGAGCCCGGGCCATCGTGACCGGTGCTGCCGTGCTGGTGGAAATCACCGCGCTGGGCGGCCGGGAGGCGGTCGCGCCTTTGACGGTAGACAGCCTGAGCCGCGTTTAGAGGGGATATCCTCGAGGTCGGAGGTGACCAACGTGGCGGATGAGCAAGGCACGGCGCAAGCCGTTGTGCCGCCCATGGAGTCGCCAGTCTCGCCGCCCATCGACGCGCCAAGCGCGCCGGAGCCCCCGACCGAAACCCTGAAGACGTCCAGCAGCGCGTCGCGTCGCGTCCGCGCCCGGCTGGCCCGGCGGATAACCGCCCAGCGCAGCGCGTTCAATCCCGTGCTCGAGCCGCTGGTGGCGGTGCACCGGGAGGTATATCCGAAGGCGAACATCTCGATGCTCAACCGAGCCTTCGAGGTCGCCGACCAACGTCACGCCAGTCAACTGCGGCGCTCCGGTGATCCCTACATCACCCACCCGCTGGCCGTCGCCAACATTCTCGCCGAATTGGGGATGGACACAACCACTTTGGTGGCCGCGCTGCTGCACGACACCGTCGAGGACACGGGTTACACGCTGGAGGCGTTGAGCGAGGAATTCGGCGAAGAGGTAGGCCATCTCGTCGACGGCGTGACCAAGCTGGACCGCGTCGAGTTGGGCAACGCCGCCGAAGGCGAGACCATCCGCAAGATGATCACGGCGATGGCGCGTGACCCGCGGGTGCTGGTGATCAAGGTGGCCGACCGGCTGCACAACATGCGGACCATGCGCTTCCTGCCGCCGGAAAAGCAGGCGCGCAAATCCCGCGAGACCTTGGAAGTCATTGCGCCCCTTGCGCATCGGCTGGGTATGGCCAGCGTGAAGTGGGAGCTCGAAGACCTGTCGTTCGCGATCCTGCACCCGAAGAAGTACGAGGAGATCGTTCGTCTGGTCGCCGGGCGCGCGCCGTCTCGGGACACCTACCTGGCCAAGGTCCGCGCCGAAATCGTCGCCACCCTGTCCGCGTCGAAAATCAAAGCGACGGTTGAGGGCCGGCCCAAGCACTACTGGTCGATCTACCAGAAGATGATCGTCAAGGGCCGCGACTTCGACGACATCCACGACCTGGTCGGCATTCGCATCCTGTGCGACGAGATCCGGGACTGCTATGCCGCTGTGGGCGTGGTGCACTCGCTGTGGCAGCCGATGGCGGGGCGGTTCAAGGACTACATCGCACAGCCCAGATACGGCGTCTACCAATCACTGCACACCACGGTCGTCGGTCCGGAGGGCAAGCCGCTGGAGGTGCAGATCCGCACCCGCGACATGCACCGCACCGCCGAATACGGCATCGCCGCGCACTGGCGTTACAAGGAAGCCAAGGGCCGCAACGGTGTTCTGCATCCGCACGCCGCCGCCGAGATCGACGACATGGCCTGGATGCGGCAGCTGCTCGACTGGCAACGTGAGGCCGCGGACCCGGGCGAGTTCCTGGAGTCGTTGCGTTACGACCTTGCGGTGCAAGAGATTTTCGTGTTCACCCCCAAGGGTGATGTCGTCACCCTGCCGACCGGGTCGACGCCGGTGGACTTCGCCTATGCGGTGCACACCGAGGTCGGCCACCGCTGCATCGGCGCCCGGGTCAACGGGCGGCTGGTGGCACTGGAACGCAAGCTCGAAAACGGGGAAGTCGTTGAGGTTTTCACCTCCAAGGCGCCCAACGCCGGACCGTCGCGGGACTGGCAGCAGTTCGTGGTGTCGCCGCGGGCCAAGGCGAAGATCCGCCAGTGGTTCGCCAAGGAGCGGCGTGAGGAGGCGCTGGAGGCCGGCAAGGAAGCGATGGCCCGTGAGGTCCGTCGCGGCGGACTTCCGTTGCAGCGCTTGGTTAACGGCGAGGCCATGGCCGCGGTGGCCCGCGAGCTGCACTACACCGACGTGTCCGCGATGTACACCGCGATCGGTGAGGGGCATGTGTCGGCGCGCCACGTCGTGCAGCGGCTGCTCGCCGAGCTCGGCGGTATCGACCAGGCCGAAGAAGACCTCGCCGAAAGGTCCACGCCTACAACGATGTTGCGCCGCCCGCGCAGCACCGACGACGTCGGCGTCTCGGTCCCCGGCGCGCCCGGCGTGCTGACCAAGCTGGCCAAGTGCTGCACACCCGTGCCGGGCGATGCGATCATGGGATTCGTCACCCGCGGCGGTGGTGTCAGTGTGCACCGCACCGACTGCACCAACGCCGCGTCACTGCAGCAGCAGGCCGAGCGCATCATCGAGGTGCTCTGGGCGCCGTCGCCGTCGTCGGTGTTCCTGGTGGCCATTCAGGTCGAGGCGCTCGACCGGCACCGGTTGCTGTCGGATGTCACGCGGGTGCTCGCCGACGAGAAGGTGAACATCCTCTCCGCGTCGGTCACCACCTCGGGTGACCGGGTTGCGATCAGCCGCTTCACTTTTGAGATGGGTGACCCCAAGCATCTCGGGCACCTGCTCAATGTCGTGCGCAATGTCGAAGGCGTATACGACGTCTACCGCGTCACGTCTGCCGCGTAAGCCTCAGCCGATCCGCACCGAGGTGATCGTGACCGGGCTGGACGGCAGCCCGTCGTCACCGTTGCCGAGAACGCCGGCCTTCACGATCTTGTCGATCGTCGCCAGGCCCGCCTGATCGATCGTGCCGAAGACCGTGCAGTTCGGGTCGTTGATGCTGTCCTTGTAGGTCAGATTGAATTGGCTCCCGCTCGGATTGGGTCCGTTGAAGGGCGCCGTGGTGAGCGCCCCGCGCGGGTACAGCACGGGCTGCTTGTAGGCGGGATCGCCTGCGCTGTACTGGTTGGCGGGGTATTCGTTGGCGAACTCGTAGCCGGGGCCGCCGGTGCCTTCGGTGTCGGGCCCACCGCACTGCAGGATGCCGAAATCGGACTGGGTCATCAGCTTGCCGCATTGGGTGCCGTCGAAGAATTGCTGTTTTGCCAGGCTGACGAAGCTGTTCACCGTGCAGGGGGCCTTGTCGTTGTCCAGCGCGATGCCGATATCGCCGACGTTGGTGGAGATGGTCGCGTGGATCACCGGTGGATCGGTGGATATCTTGCCCGACGGCGGTGGGTTGACGGGCTTGACGGACGCTTCCTGCGACGCCGGGTACTGGCAGTTGGCGCCGAGGTCGGCCGGCGGGGCAAACGCCGGCAATGCCGGAACGGGCGCACCCGCCCCGGTTCCCGGTCTGGGCTCCTTGGTGTGCACCGGCAAGCGCATCGTCGTGCTTGTTGTGGCCGTTGAAGATCCACTGCCGCTGTGGGTCACCAGGACGACCACCAGCGTGATCACCGCGGCGAGCACCACGACCGATCCACCGACGATGCCCAAGATCAATCGCCGGGAATTCGCCGGTTGGGGCTGCTGCGATGCTCCGGGCTGGGGCGCGGGCGGTTGCGACGGCGGCGGGCTCCAGGCCGCGGTCGAGGTCGGGCTGCTCAGGGCCGCCCGAGCCGCCTGCGCCAGCTCGAGGGCCGTCTGGAAGCGCTGGTCGACATCCTTGGCCATGCCGCGGGCGACCACCGCGTCGAGGGCCTGCGATACGTCCGCCGAGGCTGCCGACGGTCGTGGCGGCGTGATGTTGAGATGCCCGTTGAGTTGCTCCTCCATGCTGTCGCCGGGGTAGGGCAGGCGCCCGGTCAGGCATTCGTAGAGCACGCAGGCCAAGGCGTAGACGTCGGCGCGGTGATCGGTAATACCCCGGAAGCGCTCGGGGGCCATGTAGGCCATCGTGCCCATCGTGTGGCCGGTGTGCGTCAGCACCGTGTCGGCGGCGGTGCGCGCGAGCCCGAAGTCGATCAGGTAGACGAAGTCGCGGGCCGACACCAGGATGTTGGACGGCTTGATGTCGCGGTGGATCAGGCCGACCTCGTGGGCCGTATCCAGTGCTGCCGCAACCTGTTCGATCACCGCGACGGCGCGCTCGGGGCTGAGCCGGCCACCGTTTTCGGCGATGTAGGCCAACAGGTCGCGGCCTTCGACCAGTCGCATGTCGACATAGAGCCGGCCGTCGATCTCGCCGTAGCTGTGAATCGGCACCATGTGCGGATCGCTCAGGCTCGCCGCGATGCGCGCCTCACGCCGGAACCGTTGCTGAAATTCGTCGTCCTCCGCCAGATGCGCGGGCAACACCTTGAGGGCAACCACCCGGTCGGTGAGGGTGTCGTGAGCGCGGAACACCTGTCCCATCCCGCCGCGCCCCAACAGGCCCTGTAGTTCGTAATGTCCGAATACTTCCGTCGACACCCAACGACCATAAGCCGTTGGGCGCGCCAAGTCGTGGGATCCGCGCCGTTAGCGCAACGGCTTTGGTGTTAGCCGACCCGCACCGAGTTGATCGTCACCGGAGACGTGGGAAGGCCGGTCGGCCGGTGGCCGGCGACTCCTGCCGCGGCGATCTTATCGAGGACCGCCAGGCCGGCCGCGTCGATGTTGCCGAGCACCGTGAACGTCGGCGGAGCCTCGGTGTCCTGGTAGAACATGACGAATTGGCTCCCGTTGGTGTTGGGCTCGTTGCTGGCCATGATCACGGCTCCGCGCGGGTACACCACGGTCGCCCGCAGCGCGGGATCTCCGGGCGGATATTGATTGGTGGGGTATTCGTCGGCGAATTCGTAACCGGGGCCGCCGTTGCCGTCCTTGTCCGGGCCACCGCACACCAGCGTCGCGCCGTCGGAGCCGGTGGACAGGCGTGGGCAGGTGGTGCCGTCGAAGAATTGTTGGCGGGCCAGGCTGACGAAGCTGTTCACCGTGCACGGTGACTCGTTGTTGGCGAGCGCGATGCCGATATCGCCGAAGTTGGTGGAAAGCGTGGCGGGAATCTGCGCCGGCGTAGTCGATACCCTGCCGGAGGAAGGCAGGGTGACCGGCTTGGGGGACGCATCCACGGAATCGCTGCCCACCGTTTGGTATTGGCAATTGGCACCCAGGTCAGGTGGCGGGGCAAAGGCCGGCAACGGCGGCGCGGCATTCCCGTCCGGGTTGGCCCGGGTCGTCGCCGCGCCCGGTCCGCCGAAGGTGGGTCCTTGCTTGGGCGACCTCGGGCGGGGTGCGGCGCTGGATGTCGCATTGTTCGACGAGGAATCGCCGTTGGTCACCAGGGCGACGACCAGCACCGTGACCATCGCGAGCGTGAAGAGCGACGCGGCGACGATGCCGATGATCAGGCCCCGGTTCGATTTCTGCGGCTCGGGTTGTGGCGGGGTATGGGCCGTCGGGGTGTGCGCGGAATGCGCAGGCGGCGGCACCGGCGTGGCTGCCGTTGCCGGGTAGGACGGCGGCGGCGGTGGCGGACCGGGCGGGACGGTGGCGCCATGGCCTGCCAGTGCGGCTTTGGCGGCCTCGGCGAACTCGATGGCCGTCTGGTAGCGGTGGTCGACATCTTTTGCCATGCCGCGGGCGACCACCTCATCCAGGGCGGGCGGGACGCCGGGCACGGTGAACGAGGCTCGTGGCGGCGGGGAGTTCAGATGCGCGTTGAGCTGTTCCTCGAAGGTGTCGCCGGGGTAGGGCAGATGCCCGGTCAGGCATTCGTAGAGCACGCAGGCCAGCGCGTAGACGTCGGCGCGGTGATCGGTTATGCCCCGGAAGCGCTCGGGGGCCATGTAGGCCATCGTGCCCATCGTGTGGCCGGTGTGGGTCAGCGCGGTGTCGGCGGCGGTGCGGGCCAGGCCGAAGTCGATCAGGTAGACGAAGTCGCGGGTGGACACCAGGATGTTGGACGGCTTGATGTCGCGGTGGATCAGGCCGACCTCGTGGGCCGTATCCAGTGCTGCCGCAACCTGTTCGATCACCGCGACGGCGCGCTCGGGGCTGAGCCGGCCACCGTTTTCGGCGATGTAGGCCAACAGGTCGCGGCCTTCGATCAGCCGCATGTCGACATACAGGCGGCCGTCGATCTCGCCGTAGCTGTGGATCGGCACCATGTGCGGGTCGTTCAGGCTCGCCGCGATGCGCGCCTCACGCCGGAAGCGCTGCTGAAATTCCTGGTCGTCTGCCAGATGCGCAGGCAGCACCTTGAGCGCGACGATGCGGTCCGTGCTGGTGTCATAGGCGCGAAATACCTGTCCCATGCCCCCGCGGCCCAGCAGCTCACGCAGTTCGTAATGTCCGAACGACTCCGTCACCACGCAATGACCTTAAGGTGTCGGCCCATCGGGGCACCAAATTTCACGAATCCGTAACGACTCGTGTTGCGCTGCCACGGGTTTAGTCCAGCAGGATCGACTTGATCGTGACTTCGCTGTTCGGTGCGCCGTCTTCACCGCCACCGTTGATGCCGCCCTTGGCGATCTTGTCGAGAACGGCCAGGCCGTCGGGCTGAATCGTGCCGAAGACGGTGTACTGCGGCGGCAGCTGAGAGTCCTTGTAGACCATGAAGAACTGGCTGCCGTTGGTGCCGGGTCCGGCGTTGGCCATCGCGAGGGTGCCGCGCGGGTAGAGCACGGGTTCGCGCAGCTTGGGGTCGTTCGGCGGGTACTGGTCGGTCGGATACTCGTTGGCGAACTGGTAACCCGGTCCGCCGGTGCCGTCACCCTTGGGATCACCGCATTGCAGGACGCCCAGCGTGTCCGAGGTGGTCAGGCGGTGGCACTTGGTGTTGTCGAAGTACTTCTGCCCGATCAAGCTCGCGAAACTGTTGACCGTACAAGGTGATTCGTTGTTGGCCAGCATCAGGCCGATGTTGCCCTGGCTGGTCGCCATGCTGGCGCTCACCTGCGCGGGATCGGTCGGCACCTTGCCGGTGCGCGGCGGCTTGACCGGCTTGGCGGCCGGATCCGTCGACGGCGGGTACTGGCAGTTGGCGCCCACGGTGTCCGACGGTTTGAAGGCCGGCAGCGGCGGAACCGGCGGAACCTGACCGGTTTGCGGAGTCGTCGTGCCCGACGTCGCCGGCGAGTTGGTCGTCGTCGGCGCCGCCGTGTCGTGCTTGTGCTTGTTGTTCGTGTTGATCACGGTGATCACCACCGCGGCGATCACCGCGACGGCCGCGACCACGCCGCCGGCGATGACTAAGACGCGGCGCCTGCGGGCTTGCTTCGCGCGGCGTTCGAGCTGCCGTTCGAGTTTGCGCTTGGCGTTGGCGCGTCGCTGTTCGTTGGTCGGCACGGCCGGTATGCCTCCATGCTCGTCAGTGGGGGCGGGTTAGCAGGCTCAGGCTAATCGGGGCGGCGCGAGCGGTGTCAAGTGGCCCCCGTGGGAAAATGACAAACGTGTTGATCACCGGATTTCCCGCCGGCATGTTGCAGTGCAACTGCTACGTGCTGGCCGAGCGCCCCGGTACGGACGCCGTGATCGTGGATCCGGGGCAGCGAGCGATGGCGCCGCTGCGGCGGATTCTTGACCAGAATCGGCTCACTCCGGCCGCCGTGCTGCTCACCCACGGGCACATCGACCACATCTGGTCTGCTCAGAAGGTGTCCGACAGCTACGGCTGCCCGACCTACATTCATCCCGAAGACCGCTTCATGCTCAAAGACCCGATCTTCGGCATGGGGCCGCGGCTGGCGCAGCTGATGACGGGTGCGTTCTTCCGCGAGCCTAAGCAGGTGGTCGAACTGGACCGCGACGGCGACAAGATCGACCTGGGCAACGTCAGCGTCAACGTCGATCACACTCCCGGGCACACCCGCGGATCGGTGGTCTTCCGGGTCGCGCAGGCCGCCAAGTCCGACGCCGATGTGGTGTTCACCGGCGACACCCTGTTCGAGCGCTCGGTGGGCCGTACCGACCTGTTCGGCGGCAGCGGTCGCGATTTGCTGACCTCGATCATCGACAAGCTCCTGGTGCTCGACGACAACACCGTGGTGCTGCCCGGCCACGGGGCTGCGACCACGATCGGCGCCGAGCGACGTTTCAATCCGTTCCTCGAAGGCCTGGCCGGATGACGGAATTCTCGTCATTCACCGCGTTTTCCGGGCCCAAGGGCGTGCCCGACTATGTCCCGCCGGACTCGGCACAGTTCGTCGCGGTGCGCTCCGGCCTGCTCGGCGCCGCCCGCCGGGCCGGCTATGGCGACATCGAGCTGCCCATCTTCGAGGACACCGGGCTGTTCGCCCGCGGCGTCGGTGAATCCACCGACGTGGTGTCCAAGGAGATGTACACCTTCGCCGACCGCGGTGACCGCTCCGTGACGCTGCGGCCGGAGGGCACCGCCGGGGTGGTACGCGCGGTGATCGAGCACGGCCTGGACCGCGGCGCGCTGCCCGTCAAACTCTGTTACGCCGGGCCGTTTTTCCGCTACGAGCGTCCTCAGGCCGGCCGGTATCGCCAGCTGCAGCAGGTGGGCGTGGAGGCGATCGGCGTCGACGACCCGGCGCTGGACGCCGAAGTGATCGCGATTGCCGACGGCGGGTTCCGGTCGCTGGGCCTGGACGGGTTCCGGCTGGAGATCACCTCGCTGGGCGATGAGAGTTGCCGCCCGCAGTACCGGGAACTGTTGCAGGAGTTCCTGTTAAGTCTCGATCTGGACGAGGAAACCCAGCGACGCGCGCAGATCAACCCGCTGCGCGTGCTCGACGACAAACGGCCCGAGGTGAAGGCCATGACGGCCGATGCCCCGGTGCTGCTCGACCACCTGTCCGATGCGGCCAAGCAGCACTTCGACACGGTGCTGGCCCATCTCGACGCGCTGGGGGTGCCCTATGCCATCAACCCGCGGATGGTGCGGGGGCTGGACTACTACACCAAAACCACGTTCGAGTTCGTGCACGACGGGCTCGGCGCCCAGTCGGGCATCGGTGGCGGTGGCCGCTACGACGGGCTGATGCGCCAGCTCGGCGGACAGGACCTGTCCGGCATCGGATTCGGGCTCGGAGTGGACCGCACGCTGCTGGCACTACGGGCGGAGGGCCGCAGCGTGGGGGAGACCACGCGCTGCGACGTCTTCGGTGTGCCGTTGAGCGAGGCGGCCAAGCTGCGGCTGGCGGTGCTGGGCGGTGAGCTGCGCGCCGCCGGTGTCCGGGTCGATATGGCCTACGGCGATCGCGGGCTCAAGGGTGCGATGCGCGCGGCCGACCGGTCCGGTGCCGGTTTCGCGCTGGTCGCCGGTGAGCGCGATCTGGAGTCCGGCACGATCGGCGTCAAGGATCTCGCGACCGGGGAGCAGGTGTCGGTGCCGCTCGATTCGGTTGTCGCCGAGGTGCTTTCACGGCTCGGGCGTTGAGTTCAACGGATCTTCGGGACCACTTCCCAGTCTTTGATATCGGCGGCGGGCCCGAATACATCCCTGGGCACGTCGGGCGATAACGGTTGGCCGGACCGCACCCGATGAGGCCAGTCCCGGTTGGCCAGCGCCGGTTTGGCCAGGGCGACAACATCGGCGGCGCCGGAATCGATGATCGCGGCGGCGTCCCGGGGGTCGTCGAGATGGCCGTTGGCGATTATCGACAGCCCGCTGTATTGCTTCGCGAGCTGCGCGAGCGATTTGTCGGATTCGGCGAATGCTGGTGCCAGCGCCCGATATTCGGTGGTGTGGATGTAGTCGATGCCGGTTTCGGCCAGAGTGCCGAATATGGTGGCCGCGTCGCCCTCGGCGCCGGCCCACCGGTGGTGATTGTCGGACACCTTTCCCTGGGAGATCCGGATACCGACGGCGATGTCGCCGTTGAGGGCCGACACGACGTCATGGCAGACCTCGGCCGCCAGGCGCACTCGATTGGCGATACTGCCGCCGTAGCGGTCGGTGCGCGTATTCAGGTAGTCAGTGAGGAATTCGTCGAGCAGATAGCCGTTTGCGCCGTGGATCTCGACGCCGTCGAACCCGGCGTCGCGCGCCTGCCGTGCCGCATTGACGAAGGCGGAGCGGACTTGGCTGATGTGCTCGGTGGTCATCGCTTGGGGAATTTGGAATGGCCCACAGCCGCGGTACATCGGCAGTTGCGCGCCTTTCGGGCGTATTGCGGCCGGCCCCCAGGTCGTCGTTGTGTGCGGGTTACCTTGCGACTGGCTGCCGGCGTGCATGAGTTGGGCGAAGTATTTGGCCCCGCTGTCATGGACGCCGTCGACGACCCGCTGCCAGGCCGCCGCGTGACCGGAGTTCGCGATGCCGGGTTGGAAGAGGTACCCCTGACTGGTCAGGTCGTCGATGTAGAGCCCTTCGGTGATCAACAGAGCGAAGCCGCCCTGGGCGAATGCGCGGTAGTAAGCAGCCATTCGGTCGGTGGGCAGACCGTCGGCCGTCGCGCTCACTCGTGTCATCGGCGCCAGGGCCACGCGATTGGCGAGGTCGACGTTGCCGATGGTCGCCGCGGTGAACAGGTTCTGATGCGGCGGGTCTACGTGGTCGGGCACGAGGTCATCCTTGCCTTTAGGATTGCCGCATTCTTTCGCGACGAAGTTGAAAGAGATTCACCGCGGACAACGACATAACGAGCAGGGGAATAATCGGGGGCTTTATTTTCAGGGGAAGCACGTCGGCCGGCACCTGCGGGTGCAAGTGCACATAGGTGGCACCCCCCATGTTGGCAATCAGCCCCGCCGAGGCGCCGGCGACGATCGGGCGAAACAGGTTCGACGGCTTCCGACTGAGCCAGGAACCGGAAAGCAGACCGAGGCCGATGGATATTTCTCCGGCGATGCCCATGGGGATGCTGAGTCGCGGGAGGCCACTTTTGGTGATCTGAACATCGAACCACGTCCGAAATGGCTCGAAAAATTTCAAGACGCCAAACAGGAACGTCGTGGAACCCAGAAACATCGAGTTATAGGTCAAGACCCGGTTATCCGAATTCGGCTTCACCATTTCCTCCCCGTGTTGCTCAACGCGCGTCCGGATGCTCGGTGATGTAGCGGATGAAGCCGATCACATCGTCGGCGACCAACCGGCCGATGGCGCCGCTCGAGTAGACGGCGAGCCGCACCGTCCCGTCCGGCGCCAAGATGAAGCCGGTCGATTGCAGAAAGTGCGGGTCGTCGTTGACGTAGGCGCCCGTCGCCGCGGCGATCGTGTCGGCGTTCGCGCTGTGGCCGACCGGGAAGCGCAGCTTGCGCTTGGAGACCAGCTCCGCGGAGGTCTGCGCATCGTCGACAGACAAAGCGACGACCTTGACCCCCAGCTCGGTCAGGGTGTCGAGGGCGCGAGAGAACGCGGCGAGCTGAGCGTTGCAGTATGGGCACCACGACCCGCGGTACATCAAGACGACGCCGTAGGAACCGGCGAGATCGCCGGGCAGCGAGATCGTGCCGCCACCGACGGCGGGGACCTCGAGCGCGGGGAACTGCTGGCCGTAGTTCAGGCGAGACACGTCAACCTTCCGGAGGGGGTAGCAGGTTACGTGGCCAGATTCTGCTGAAGCCAAAGTGGACTATCAAGTCCAATTCGCTCTAAGCTTTCCGGCATGTCCTCACATGACCGCCCCGGTGTTACGCGACTGACGACTCGTGGTGCGGCGACCAGAGCCCGCATCGTCGCTGCGGCGGCATCACTGGTCCGCAGACAGGGGGTCGCCGGGACGAGCCTGGACGACGTGATGGCGGCGACCGAGACCAGCAAGTCGCAGCTGTACCACTACTTCGCCAACAAGGACGACCTCATCGGCGAGGTGGTGAAAACCCAACTCGGCCAGGTCATCGCGGCCCAGCAGCCCAATCTGGGCGAGGTCTCTTCGTGGGAGGGCCTGCAGCGGTGGTGTGATCATGTCGTCGCCATGACCCGTGCGACGCAAGGTGTCGGGGGTTGTCCGCTGGGCTCGCTGGTGGGCGAGCTAGCCGAGCGGTCCGATTCGGCCCGCCAGGAGCTTGCCCAGGCGTTCGCCGAGTGGCAGTCGTATCTATCCGCGGGCTTGGCGATCATGCGCGATAGCGGCGAACTCTCCGCGGATGCCGAACCCGCCGACCTCGCATTGACCGTGATGAGTGCGCTGCAAGGCGGACTGCTGATGGCGCAGACCATGCGCAGCGCCCGACCCGTCGAACTCGCCGTCAACATGGCGCTCGGACACATCGCCGCCTACCGGCGCGGCCAGACCAAATTCAGCGAATCTCCAAAGAGCTAGCCGCTCTTATTGTACGGTCGTGCAAGATTGCGCGGGACAGGCGTCGTCGCCGCGTTGTAGGCCGCCGGTGAGGAGACGTTCGTGGAACGTGCTGAGATCCAGGGCAGGACAACCGCTCCGCGGGTGAAATCATTCCGCGATTTCTCCAGCGTCCGGGTGGAGTGCACGACGCTGGGCGGGTCGCCCGCGCTGGGGTCGTTGTCGGTACCACCGGCGTGGCCGAAGGCCAGCCCACGGCCCGACGACCCGCCGCCCGCCGGCGTGAAGGGTAAGCCGCCGGGGCTTACCTACCAAGACGGGCTGATGGGTGTCATGACCGGGCGGGCCGTCCTGGCTCCTCAACCGGAGCAGTTGTTAACCGACGAGGCGTGACGGCGGCGGCACTCCAAATCACTTGTGCCACATGCGTTTCAGGCCGATTTTTGTCGGTGGGTAGCGTTATCATTCGAACATGAGTTCGAGTAGTTGCGAGCAGATCGACGAGGTCTTCGAACGGCACTATCCATCCACCACGCCCGATTCCGCGGCCTTCGTGGATCGAATCCGCTCGTCTGCACGACGGGAGAACCGGGCCGCGGCCGCGCAACTGGCGGCCATCGGGGACCTATTCGGCTATCGGCTATCTCGTTGCTCGGACACCGAGGCGTGGGCGGTCGACACCGTCGAGGCGGTGGCCGCCGAAGTGGCTGCGGTATTGCGGATCGGTCAGGGGCTGGCGGCCAGTCGCCTCCGGTACGCCCGCGCAATGCGTGAGCGGCTGCCGAGGGTTGCGGAAGTCTTCAAGACCGGTGACATCGACTATCGGACGTTTCAGACCATCGTCTATCGCACCGATCTGCTGATCGACGACGAGGTACTGGCCAGAGTTGACGCGGAGCTGGCTGCCAACGTGCCGCGTTGGCCATCGCTGACGTACGGTCGGCTGGCCGGGCAGGTCGACAGGATTGTGGTCCGGGCCGATGCCGATGCCGTCCGGCGGCGAAAGCAACGGCAATCCGGGCGCGAGGTATGGATCGCGGACATCGGCGACGGGACGTCCGAGATTCATGGTTCCCTGCTGACCCCCGACGCCCGGGCTCTGGAAAAGCGCCTGAATGCGTTGTGTGCCACGGTGTGTGAACACGACCCGCGCGGCCGTGACGAGCGCCGGGCCGATGCGCTGGGGGCGCTGGCCGCAGCGGCCGACCGGCTCGGCTGCCGGTGTGGCCGGCCGGACTGCGCCGCGGGCAGACTGCCGGCGGCATCGCCCGTCGTCATTCATGTGATCGCCGAGCGGGCCGCGGTCGACGGCATCGGCTCGGGGTCGGCGTCCCAGCTCGGTGCGGACGGACTCATCCCGCCGGAACTCGTTGCGGAACTTGCCAAGTCGGCCAAGATCATGCCGCTGGCCCATCCCGCCGATGCCGCGCCTGAGCCGGGATATGTGCCGTCGGCGGCGCTGCGGGATTTCGTGCGATGCCGAGACTTGACCTGCCGCTGGCCGGGTTGCGACCGCCCGGCCGTCGAGTGCGACCTCGACCATACGATCCCGTACGGCGACGGTGGCCCGACGCACGCGTCAAACCTCAAGTGCTACTGCAGGACTCATCACCTGGTCAAGACGTTTTGGGGCTGGCGCGACAAGCAGCTGCCCGACGGGACGGTGATTCTGACCTCGCCGGCTGGTCAGACCTATGTCACAACCCCGGGCAGCGCGCTGCTGTTCCCGAGCCTGTGCCCGCCGACGAGCGGCGCGCCGGCACCCGGCGTCGACCGGCTGCAGGACTACTGCGGCGACCGGACCGCGATGATGCCGATGCGACGGCAGACTCGCGCCCAGAATCGAGCCGCTCGCATCGGCGCCGAGCGCCGCCAGAACCGCCAGGCGCGGGTGGGACTGGACGAATCGCACACGGCCACTGCCGATCCTGATCCGCCGCCATTCTGAGTGTCTATCAACGTTTTACGAAGGTCTCGTACTCGGCCAGGCCGGACAGTGCCTGTGGCAACGGTTCTCGGTGCAGGACCCCGAGGCGTTGCGTGGCCCGGGTGAGGGCGACGTAGAGTTCGGCCGCGCCGCGCGGGCCGTCCGCGAGGATCTGTTGCGGGTCGACCACCAGCACGGCGTCGAACTCCAATCCCTTGGTCTGCGAGACCGGCACCGTGCCCGGCACACCGGGTGGACCGATCACCACGTTGGTGCCTTCGCGACCGCCTTCGTCGCGCACGAACTCTTCGATCGCGCTGGGCAATTCGTCGTCGGTGACCCGCCGGGCCCATGGCCGCACGCCGCACGCGCGAACCGACTCCGGTGGCTGAACACCCGGCGCGAACTCCTCGAGCAGCGCGGCGGCGACCGTCATGATCTCTTCCGGGGTGCGGTAGTTGACCGTCAGCGACCGGTAATCCCACCGGTCCGGCACGTACGGCTGCAGCATCGCGTGCCACGATGTCGCTCCGGCCGCCGACCGGCGCTGGGCGAGATCGCCGACCACGGTGAAGGACCGGCCGGGGCAGCGTCGCATCAGCACCCGCCAGTCCATCTCGGACAGTTCCTGGGCCTCGTCGACGACGACATGCCGGTAGGTCCAATCCCGATCTGCCGCAGCACGTTCGGCGAGTTCACGGGTGTCGCGCTCGATGAACCGATCGGCCAGCGCCTCGGCATGGATCACGTCGCGGGCCATCAGCTGGTCCTCGTCGTCCATCAGATCCTCGCGCGCGACCATCAAGTCCAGCACGCCGGCGGCGTATTCGGCCTCGTAATTGCGCTCGCGCTTGGCACTCGCCTCGGCGGCCTCGGTCGCCTTGTCGCGCCCCAGCAGATCGACCAGCTCGTCGAGCAGCGGCACGTCCGACACGGTCCAGGCCTCGCCGTCGACGCGCAACAGCGCCTGGGGAGCACCGACGGCATGTAGCCGCTCGGGGGAGAGGTACAGCGAAGCCAACAGCTCCCGCGGTGTCAGGATCGGCCAGAGCCGGTCGAGCGCCGCGGCGAACTGGTCGTTGTCCGCGAGTTCGGCGAGCAGGTCGGAACGCAGTTGTTCCCACGCGCTGCGGTCCTCGCGGGTCAGCCAGCCGCGCCCGATCCGGGCGATCGCCCGCTCGGTCAGCGCCCAGGTGAGGATGTCGACGAATACCGCGCGGGCCTGGTTGTGCGGCTGTCCGCTGCCGCGTGCCTCTTCTCGCGCCCACCCGGCGATCTCGGCATCGATGCGCATCGTCACATCCGCCAGTTCGATCTCCAGCGGGCGCTCGGGCAGCCGCTGCCGATCGGCGATCGCGGCCGCCAGCACGTCGAGGATTTTCAGCGAGCCCTTGAACGCCGCACACTGCGGGGTGTCCTCGGCGGTGACGTGCATCCCGGGCACCAGATCGCCCGGCGTCATGAACACCACGCTGGATTCGCCCAGCGACGGCAGCACGCGATCGACGTGGCGCAAAAACGCCGAATTAGGGCCCACCACAAGCACTCCGTGGCGCTCGATGCGCTCGCGCTGGGTGTACAGCAGGTACGCGACGCGGTGCAACGCCACCACCGTCTTCCCGGTGCCGGGGCCACCCTCGATCACCAAGACGCCGGGGTGATCGAGCCGGATGATCTCGTCCTGCTCGGCCTGGATGGTCGCCACGATGTCGCGCATGCCCTCGCCGCGCGGCGCGTTGATCGCCGCCAGCAGTGCCGCATCCCCTTGTGCGTCCGCACCCGGCCGGCCGAACACCTCGTCGGTGAAGTCGTCGATGCGCCGCCCGCGGGTGTGGAACTGGCGGCGCCGGTGCATGCCCTCGGGGCTGGCCGCGGTCGCGACGTAGAAGGCGCGGGCGGCCGGCGCCCGCCAGTCGAGCAGCAGCGGTTGGTACTCGTTGTCGGCATCGAACAGGCCGATCCGCCCGATGTAGGAGCGTTCGCCGGAGATGGCGTCCAGCCGCCCGAAGCACAGCCCGTAATCCGCCACGTCGAGCCGCTTGACCTCCCTGGCCACCGCGCGCACCTCGGCATCCCGATCCGACAAACTCTCGCCATCGCCCAGCAATGCCGCGCGGAAACTCTCCTTCGCCCGGGCGCGCTCGGCATCGAGGCGCGCATAGAGTCCGGTCACGTAGCCCTGTTCGGACCGCAGTTCGCTGTCGTACTCGGGATTCGACAAGTACCCTCCGCCACTTCTGGACTAGGCCAGCGATTTTGCGCCATCGCCTGGAAGGAGCCGAAGGCTCCGCTGTCCATACTGCCTGTCGATCAACGGCAGAAGGCCAGGGCCTCGTTAAGAAGCGCCAGCCAGCGAGGCGATTGGCTGGGTGCGATGGCGGCCCATTCCCGAAAGCGGCGTCCGGCCGGGGCGAAGGGTGAGCCCAACCCGGAAGCGATGAGTTCGTCGACTCTTGCCGCGGGAAGCTTGACCACCAGGCACTCGGTTCGTGGGTCGAACGAGGCGAAGAAGAGACCGTTCACCCGCAGGCAGGGTAAGCCCATCATCGTCGAACGGGTCACCGAGTTGGTTTTCAGAAGGATCTCTGCCAGGTCCCAAAAGCGGGACTCGGGTGAGACGTCGTTTGTCACGATCGCCGCTCTTCGAGCGTGGGCACCCGACGTTCGGCCCACGGGTCGGCGCCGACGTCGGCACCCTCGGCCGTGCGCCGCATGCGGTCGAGGTAGTGCACCCAGCCACCGCGGTGGGCATCGGCGGCGGGCTTGTCGAGTCCGCGATGGACCAACGTGACCAAGGTGGAACCGTCCGGCTGAGGGGTCAGGTCGATCTCGACAGTGGTTGATCCAGGCGGTATTTCGACCTCGGGGCGTTCCCATCCGTAAGTGAACACGATCCGGTGCGGCGTGATCTCTACATAGCGGCCAGACACGGTGTCTCCGTTGGGGTGTGTCCATCGCACCATCCCGCCGGGAACCGGCTCGAGGGTGGCTTGCGGGGCCATCCACTGGACGAATTGCTCCGGATCGGTGAAGAGTTCGAACACTCGTCGCGCGCTGGCACGGACCACGAGTTGCTGGGCGGCCAGTTTCATGTCGGATCGGATTCGGCGATCGTGCGCAGGCGCTGCAGCGGAGCGGCCCAGAACTCATCGAGCATCGCCGCGATCTGGCCGACTCGGGCAAGGTCGGCGCGATATAGCCGACGGGTGGCCTCCACCCGGACCTCCACCAGGCCCGCCTCGCGCAGCAGCTTGAGGTGTTGGCTTGCAGCCGATTTCGACAGACCCGCAGCCTCGGCCAGAGCGGACGCGGTGCGTTCCTGGTCCCAAACCAGCTGCAACATTGCCCGGCGTCCCGGGTGGGCCAAGGCCCTGATCGCGTCCTCGATGGCCGCTTGGCTCATGGGCGGCGGCCCATCGCGGCCAAGAGCCGATCTTGGGCCGACGCGTCGGCGGTGACCGCCACCTCCGGTCCGATGATGCCGGCTTCCCGCCCGCGCCGGGGCATCTCGGGTACGAACATCGCCGTGCACGCCTGCACCAGAACAGGATCGAGCCGCTCGTCTTGATGCGTGGCGCGTGCCAGATCCCAGGTGTGAATCAGCACATCCATGAATGTTCCGGCAACCGCTTGAGTGAGTGGCCAATCAAAGCCGAGCGGAGACACGCAGCTTTGTTCCAGCACTCCCGGTTTCGCGACCGCCGCCAGCACCCGCTGCACCTCCCGGCGATAGTCGCCGGCAATCGCGCCCTGCACAGCCGCGGGTTGGCGACCCGAGGCCGCTGCCAGAAGATACTCGGCGCCCCCGACGAGATGGTCGATGAGCTCTTGCACGGTCCATTCCGAACACGGTGTGGGCCAGTCGAGTTGGTCCGGCCTGACCGTCTCGACGACGGTGACCGCCCGGTCGGTGGCAGTGCGATACAGCGCGACGGGGTCGATCACCGTCTCATTGTTTAGCATTCGCTAAATTTAGCGACTGCTAAACAATATTTCAACAGTGGCCTGTCCGCTTGACATTGCATCGAACAATTGTTCGAATAGCGGAATGCGGTGGGCGAACCAGGCCGTCGCTGTCAACGGGGAACCGGTCGACGACGGAGCATTACCTGGACTGCAGCGGATCGGCCTGGTCCGCAGCGTGCGCGCACCGCAGTTCGAGGGGATCACCTTTCACGAGGTGCTCTGCAAATCGGCGCTCAACAGAATTCCGGACGCGGCCGCGCTGCCGTTTCGCTACACCGTCAACGGCTACCGCGGCTGCTCGCACGCCTGCCGCTATTGTTTCGCCCGCCCCACCCACGAATATCTGGACTTCGACTCCGGCACCGACTTTGACTCCCAGATTGTGGTCAAGACCAACGTCGCGGAGGTATTGCGCCGCGAGCTGCGCCGGCCGTCGTGGCGACGCGAAGCGGTGGCGCTGGGCACCAACACCGATCCGTACCAGCGCGCCGAGGGCCGCTACGCGTTGATGCCCGGCATCATCGGCGCACTCGCCGAATCCGGCACGCCGCTGTCCATCCTGACCAAGGGCACCCTGCTGCGCCGCGACCTGCCGCTGATTACCGCTGCGGCCCAACAGGTTCCGGTGTCGGTCGCGGTGTCGCTGGCGGTCGGGGATGCGGAGCTGCATCGCGACGTCGAGCCGGGCACGCCGACGCCGCAGGCGCGACTGGGTCTGATCGCCGCCATCCGCGACGCCGGCCTGGACTGCCACGTGATGGTCGCGCCGGTGCTGCCACACCTCACCGACTCCGTCGAGCACCTCGACGGCCTGCTCGGCCAGATCTCGGCCGCCGGCGCCACCGGCGTCACCGTCTTCGGCCTGCATCTGCGGCGTTCTACCCGTGGCTGGTTCATGTCCTGGCTGGCCGGTTCACATCCCGAACTCGTCGGCCGCTACCGCGAGTTGTACCGGCGCGGAGCGTATTTGCCGCCCGACTATCGCGAGATGCTCCGGACGCGGGCCGCTGGGCTGATCGCCAAACACCGGCTGTCCGGTGATCAGCGACCGTTCTCGCAGGCGCCGAAAACCGAGCCGGAACCCGTCCAGCCCACGCTGTTCTAGGCGGGCTTGTCGCCGCGCGGTTTGGTCAGGGTGAACTGCTCCACGACGGCAACCTCGCCGAGTTGACCGCGCAGCGCATAATGCGTGGCCGTTATTGAGGTGTTGCCGCCGGGTTGGCCCGGATCGACGTCGAAAGCCACGAAGCCATAGGGGTTCTCGAAGTCGCGAAACGCCGACCATGGTGCGTCCTCGAGGATGTAAATCGGCTTCTTGCGCCCGATCGAGGGATCGAACGCGCCGACGCCGGTGATCACCCGGCACCGGGGTTCGGGGAAGAGCATGCCGTTAGACGGTGCCGAGGTGCCGCCGCCGCCCGCGACCACGTGCACCGTCCCGCGTGTCGTGTCGATCACGTCGTGGGTGTCGACGGGTATCGGCGTTCGGGTGTCGGTGTTTTCGGTTCCCCGCAACGGATGGGACCGCTCGTAGTGGTGCTCATGTCCGCACAACACCAGATCGACCTGGTACTGGTCGAACAGCGGCAGCCATTGCTCGCGGACGCCGAGGTCGGCGCCGTTGGCGCGCTCGGCGGTGGACACGGCGGTCTGATGCATGCAGATGACCACCCAGTCGATATCGGGGTCGCGCCGCGCCGCCACGAGTTCGGCTGTCAGCCAACGCTTCTGCTCGCCTCCCGAATAGTTGTGGATGTAGAAATTGCCGCCGTCCTGGTAGGCCACGTCGTCGTTGTTCAGGCTGATCACCCGCACCGAACCGGCCGTGAACGAGTACCAGAGCCCACGCAGTTCGGGGCTTGCCCCGGAATCGGGCACCGTGAAGTACGTCTGGTACGCGCCGTAGCCGACCGGCCCGTTGCCCAACTCGTTCTCGTGGTTGCCGGCCGCCGGCATCCACGGCCGGTAGCGCGCCGAACGCGTGTTGTTCTCGAACCAGTTCGACCAGGTGCGGATGCGGTCCTGGGCGAGGTTGGCGTAGCACAGGTCGCCGTTGACGAGGTTGAACAACGGTCCGAGGCGCTCGATCGCCAGCGTGGTGTCGGCGGCCGCGGGTGAGCCGATGTTGTCGGTGCTATAGGTGCCATCGGGCATCTTATCCAGGGTCGGGGTCGACTGATCGCCGAAGCTGGTGAAGCGCAATGGCTTTCGTCCCACCGGCCCGGTCCGCACGGTGCCCTGCTCCGGTTCGGCGCCGTCGTGGACCGCGGCATACACATAGTCGGTATCCGGCGTGAGGTTCGTCAGGCGAGCGTGGTTGACACGAACCTCGTTGTTGGACTTCGCATCCCGGTAAGTTCGGGTTTCTGCCGCGATGGTCTGACCGAAACCGGACCCCGGCGTGCCGAGCATGACCCGCGGACTGCGGACGGCCTCGGTGCTGTGCCATGACACCACCACCTCGGTGCCGGCGTTCTTGCCGAATTGCAGGTGCAGGCCGAACACCGGCGGTGCGCCGTTGCGATCCGGCCGGCGCAGCAGGCCGGGCCCGGCCGAGTTGGACCACACCAGCGCGGCGGCGCCCACCCCGACACCGGCGCCGACACCCATCCCGACGACAGCGGAGGTGGCGCTGGTGGTCAACAACCTGCGGCGGCTAATGCCCGGCACGCTGTCCGGCGGGGCGGGATCGGCGTCGTCGGTCATGCATGTTTCATACCCGAGCCGGGCGACCGTTGGCATATCAAGCGGTGAACGCCGGAGCCGTCGGTAACAAATCCGGTAGCGTTTTCGATATGACGAACGTGATGACGAACCTGCGAAGGGGGACCAGCGCGGTCGCGTCCGCGATGTTCGCGCTGGTCGGGGGAGTGATTCTCGGACCGGCGACGGCGCATGCGGACGGCCACCAGGTGACCTACACGATCACCTCGACCGGCAACCTGACTGCCACGGTGAACTATGTGAGTTCCGATCCGCCCAGCCAGGCCGCCTACAGCGCGGACCCGTCGAAGTTCATGACCAGCGTGCAGGCCCCGCTCAGCGGGGGAGCGCCGGTTACCTACACGGCGACGCTGGCAAACCCGAACCAGTACGCGAGCATCACCGCCAGCGGCATGCTGCACTGGCCGGATTCGGGTAACGGCCCCGCGTCGTTCCACTGCGAGATCGCGGTGGACGGCCAAGTGGTCGCCCACGCGGATGCCACCACCACCGTCACCTGCAAGGCCGGCTAGTCAGCCCGGTCGAGGTCTAGCCGAGGTTCGTCGAGGCGAACGTGTCGCACTGCTGCACATCGCCGGTCTGATAGCCGACGGTGAACCACTTTTGGCGTTGCGCGGCGGATCCGTGGGTCCACGACTCGGGATTGACGCGGCCCGTCGACTCCTTCTGGATCCGGTCATCGCCGACCGACGAGGCGGCCGAGAGCGCGTCCTGAATGTCCTTGTCGCTCAACGGCTCTAGGTACGGCACGCCGGTGCTTTCCTGCTTGACCGTCGACGCGTAGTGCGCCCAGATGCCGGCGTAGCAGTCGGCCTGCAACTCCGTGCGGACCCCGTTCCCGCCGGCGCCCTGTGCGCCCTGTTGGGCGCGGCCCAGGTTGCCCTGCAACTGCTGGACGTGGTGGCCGTATTCATGGGCGACCACGTACTCCTGTGCGAAAGGTCCACCGCTGGAACCGAATCGATCGACCAGCTCCTTGAAGAAATCGGTGTCGAAATACGCGGTCTGGTCCACCGGGCAGTAGAACGGCCCCACCGCGGTGGTGGCCGGCCCGCAGCCGGTGTTGACCGATCCGGTGAACAGCCGCACATGCGGGCGGGTGTAGTTCGGCATCAGCTGGTGCCAGACCGCGTCCACGGAGTTGCCGGTGGCGACCACCCGGCACTGCACGTACTTGTTGGCGTCGGCTCCGGTCTTGCACTGGCTCAAGTCGAAGCCGGGCGCCGAGTAGCCGCCGGTGTTCGCGCCCTGCGGGGCCATGACCTTGCCCGGATCGATGCCGAAGAACAAGGCCGCGACCAGGATCAGTAGCCCGACGCCGCCGCCCCCGAGGGCCATCCCCATGCCGCCACCGCCGGATGAATCCGCGGTGCTGGTGTCGATCTGCATACCCTCGTTGAAGGTCATGGTTTAGCTTTGCACACACCTAACGCTGTTGCGTAGCAGCAAATCGGTTGTCGGTATAGCGGCGCAGGTTGCTCAGAAACCGGCGCAGGCCCAGGTTCAGCAGCGGCCCGGTGAAGACCATCGCAAATCGTGCCGGCCCGGCCGGCTTCTGGGCCATGGTCCAGGTCAGCCGGCAGCCGCCGGGGATAACCTCGACGCGGTAGTCTTCGGCGAATGCGGCTACGGCTGCCGTCGAGCACTCGTTGAACCGAAATGCCATGCGGGTGAACGGTTCCCAGGCCAGGAACTCCTCGTCGCCGGTGATGCCGCCGCGCATCTCGACGATGCGGGTGGTGCCGACCCCGCGAGGTTCGGGACTGGTCCAGGTCACCTTGGTGATCACCGACGCCCAGCGCGGCCAGGCCTCGGCGTCGGCCAGCACCTCGAAAACCTGCTCGGGCGTAATCGCCAGGTCGACACTGTTGCGGAACCGGAATGGCGCGTTCTCGATGAAGTCGAGGTCGACGCGCTCGCAGGGATGCATGGAATTAATCTAGCCGGGGCCGTCGCTGGCCGCGGCCAGCAGCGGCACCAGCACATCGCTGATCGGCGTCGCCAGGTTGTGCGCACGAGCCTTGCGGATGATCACGCCGTTGCGGATGTCCCATTCCATCGGCCGGTGGTACTCCCGGTCGGCCAGTATCGAGGTGCCCATGTCTTCGGGCGCCTGACGGAACAGGTCGGTCAGCTCGTCGACCACGCCGTCGGGCAACCGGGCGCCTTCGGCCTGAGCGACGGCCAGGCATTCGGCGACATAGCGGTGCGACAACTCGGCGACGTCGTCGCGGCGAAACATCCCGGACCGCCGCCCGGACAGCGCCATGAAGCCGGCCAGCGCATTGGTGAGTAGCTTGCGCCAGCCCGCGGTGATCAGGTCGGGGTCGCAGTCCACCCGGCAGCCGGCGCCGCGCAGCAGCTCGGCAACCGTCTGCGCCGCGGGCCCGCTGGGCAGCACCAGTGCGGCCTCACCGCGGAGTCGCACCCACCCTTGCGGCTGGGTCTCGGCGGAATACCAGACGATGCCCGGGATCACCGGCGACGCCGGGCACAGCGGCTGGACCTGCTCGACCTGCTCGACGCCGTTCTGCAGCACCGTGACGACGGTGTGCTCGGCGCACAGGCGCGACAGCCAGCCGGCCGAGGCCGCGTTCTGGGTGGCCTTGACCGCCAGTATCACGACGTCGACGGGTCCGGACAGGTGATTGGCTATGAGGGCGGGATCGGTGTGCACGGGCCCGGGCACCACGATCGGGTCCTGGCCGTCGGGACGCAGTTCGATGCTGTCGCGGGGCGTGCGACCGCAGATCAGCACCGAATGCCCGGCCTTGTACAGCAGCGCGGCGACCGTCGTGCCGACAGCACCGGGACCCACGAGAGCGATGTTTGTGGCGATAAAAGCGAAGTTACACGGCCCCTTAGACTGGTCAGTCGTCCAACGTCACAGAGGAGTATTCGTGCTGCGCAGCCACGCCGCTGGTTCGCTACGGGATCGCGACGCCGGCCAACAGGTGACGCTGGTCGGGTGGGTGGCTCGCCGCCGCGATCACGGTGGCGTCATCTTCATCGACCTGCGGGACGCCTCCGGCATCGCGCAGGTGGTCTTCCGCGCGCCGGACGTGCTGGAACAGGCGCACCGGTTGCGCGCCGAGTTCTGCATCGCGGTCGAAGGCGTCGTCGAGATCCGTCCGGAAGGCAACGCCAACGCCGAGATTCCCACCGGCGATGTCGAATTGAACGTCACGTCCTTGACCGTGCTAGGCGAAAGTGCGCCGCTGCCATTCCAGTTGGACGAGCCGGCGGGGGAGGAGCTGCGGCTCAAGTACCGCTACCTCGACCTGCGCCGCGAGGGACCGGCTGCGGCAATTCGGTTGCGCTCCAAGGTGAATGCCGCCGCGCGATCGGTGCTGGCGCGTCACGACTTCGTCGAGATCGAGACGCCGACGATCACCCGTTCGACGCCGGAGGGTGCGCGCGACTTCCTGGTGCCGGCCCGGCTGCACCCCGGATCGTTCTACGCGCTGCCGCAAAGCCCGCAGCTGTTCAAACAGTTGCTGATGGTGGCCGGCATGGAGCGCTACTACCAGATCGCGCGCTGCTACCGCGACGAGGACTTCCGCGCCGACCGGCAACCGGAATTCACCCAGCTCGACATGGAGATGAGCTTCATCGACGTCGAGGACATCATCGCGATTTCCGAGGAGATCCTGACCGCCCTGTGGGCCCTGATCGGCTACCAGATCCCGACGCCGATCCCGCGGATCAGCTACGCCGACGCCATGCGACGGTTCGGCTCCGACAAGCCGGACATGCGCTTCGGCCTGGAGCTCGTCGAATGCACAGAGTTCTTCTCCGACACCACATTCCGGGTGTTCCAGGCGCCCTACGTCGGTGCGGTGGTAATGCCCGGCGGGGCGTCGCAGCCGCGGCGCACGCTGGACGGCTGGCAGGAGTGGGCCAAACAGCGCGGGCATCGCGGGCTGGCCTACGTGCTGGTCGGCGACGAGGCTTCTGGAGGCGAGCTGAGCGGTCCGGTGGCCAAGAACCTGACCGATGCCGAACGCGCCGGACTGGCCGGCCACGTCGGGGCCCGCCCGGGCGACTGCATCTTCTTCTCCGCCGGGCCGGCGAAGGCGTCGCGCGCCTTGCTGGGTGCGGCCCGCGGCGAGATCGCCCAGCGGCTCAACCTGATCGACGCGGGAGCCTGGGCGTTCGTCTGGGTGGTCGACCCGCCGCTGTTCGAACCCGCCGAGGACGCGACCGCCGCCGGCGACGTCGCCGTCGGCTCCGGCGCCTGGACCGCGGTGCACCACGCGTTCACCTCGCCCAAGCCCGAGTTCGAGGGTGCCCTCGACACCGATCCCGGCGTGGTGCTCGCTGATGCCTACGACATCGTCTGCAACGGCAACGAGATCGGCGGCGGCTCGATCCGTATCCATCGCCGCGACATCCAGGAGCGGGTGTTCGCGGTGATGGGCCTGGACAAGGCGGAGGCCGAGGAGAAGTTCGGATTCCTGTTGGAGGCGTTCACATTTGGCGCGCCCCCGCACGGCGGCATCGCGTTCGGCTGGGACCGGATCAACGCGCTGCTGTCGGGGGTGGACTCCATCCGCGAGGTGATCGCCTTCCCGAAGACGGGTGGCGGCGTCGACCCGCTGACCGATGCACCCGCGCCGATCACCGCACAGCAGCGCAAGGAATCCGGAATAGATGCCAAGCCCAAACAGGTTGACGGGGCATGACCGCGCTGGCGACGACGCAGCGCGAAGCGATCAGGAGGAGCGGCGCCATGTCCCAGGAGTTCCCAGACACCGAAACAGTCAAGGCGTTCAACGACGCGATCGCCGACGAATTCCGCGCTAACGGCGGCAAGGTCGGCGGCCAATTCGAAGGCGCCGACCTGCTACTGCTCACCACGACCGGCGCCAAGTCCGGGCGGCAGCGGGTATCGCCGCTGGCGTATTTCACGATCGACGGCAGGCTGATCGTCATCGGCTCGTTCGCCGGCGCGCCCAAGGATCCGGCCTGGGTGCACAACCTGCGGGCCAACCCGCGGGCGCACATCGACCTGGGCACCGATGCGTACGACGTGACGGCGCACGAACTGCCGGCCGCGGAGCGCGATCAGCTGTTCGACAAGGTGGTCGCCGTGGCGCCGGGCTTCGCCGAATATCAGTCGAAGACCAGCCGGGTCATTCCGCTGTTCGAGTTGCGGCGCGGCTGACGCATCTCGCATTGCCGCGCGCACCGGCGCTGCGGTAAGCAGGCGAGATGAGCACTTCGCTGCTGACGCGGCCGTTCGCGGGCCGGGCCGTCGTCGGGGGTTTCAAACGGGTCCGCGGCGTGTGGTTCTACCTCGTGCAGACCTCGGTAGCGGCGGGTCTGTCGTGGTACATCGCGCACGACGTGCTGGCGCACCCGCAACCGTTCTTCGCCCCGATCGCCGCGGCGGTGTCGTTGTCGACCAGCAACGTGCTGCGCGCGCAACGCGCGATCCAGATGATCGTCGGGGTGACCCTGGGCATCGGGACGGGGACCCTGGTGCAGACGCTGTGCGGACCCGGCGCGGTGTCCATCACGATCGCGGCGCTGGCCGCGCTGTTGGCGGCGGTCTTCATCGGTCAGGGCTATATCGGCCAGGGGATGATGTTCGCCAACCAGACCGTCGTGTCGTCGGTTCTGGTGCTCGCCCTCTATCGCAGCGGTGTCGGTTGGGAACGCATCTACGACGCGCTGATCGGTGGGGGGGTGGCGATCATCGTCGCCACCCTGCTGTTCCCGGCCGACCCGCTCGTCGTGCTGCGCAGCGCGCGCGTCGAGGTGCTGCGCACCCTGCACTCGGTGCTGGCCCGCACCGCCGATCTGGCCCGCGGCCGTGACGTTCCCGCCCGGGACTGGCCGCTGCCGGCCGTCGACAGGGTGCACGAGCAGCTGAGCGGACTGATCCAGGCGCGGGCCACGGCTCGTCAGGTGGTGCGATTCGCGCCGCGCCGGTGGGGGCTTCGCGACGCCGTGCAGGCCGCGGATCACCAGGCCTTGCATCTGGCCATGCTCGCCGTCTCGGTGCTGCAGCTGGCCCGCGCCGTGGTCCCCGCGGTCGACGGGTGCTGCGCCCGGCTTCCGCAACCCGCGGAGGCGGTGCTCGACGATCTCGCGCAGGCGACGGCCGTCGCCGACTCCGATCCCACGGCCGCGACCAGCCATGTCGACGCCGCCCGCCGGCATACGTCGACCTTGCTGGCGAACGCCCGGGAACGAAACGAAGTGGTGCTGGCCGACGTCGTCCAAGCGTGCGTCGACGACCTGCAACGGGTGATCGACCTGGGCCGGCGGTAGGGGCGCTCAGATCGAGCCGGTCAGGTACTCCTGGACCAGCTTCTTGGGCGCACGCGTCAGCCAGGCCTCGGTGATCAGTTCCTCGAGACCGCGGACGTCGATCTGCGCCAGCTTGACCAGCACCGCGGGATAGCCGTCGAAGTGCGGGGTGGTGAAGTAAATGTCCGGCTCGTCGGCGACCAGCGCGAATTTGACTCCCTCGTCGGACACCCAGACGCCGAGGATGTCGCCCTCGGGCGCCTGGATCCCGTTGGCCGACAGCGCGGCGCGGTCCGACACGCGCAGCGGTCGCTCCCACGCCAGCAACTTCTTGCCGACCCTCCAGTCATGCGGTGACTGCTCGCAGGTGAGTGGCAGCTCACTCACGATCCGGGCGACGTCGTCCCAGGTGGCCACACATCGATTGTGCTCCCGCTATGGTGCGCTTGGAGCCGTATTGGCTATCGGTCGCAGATCTCAGGAGGTCGCTCGTTGGCTGCTGCAGTGCAACCCCCGGCCACCCGCCGCCATCGCATCACCCACCGCACCGAGTACCGCTACTCGGACGTCGTGACCAGTTCCTACGGTCGCGGCTTTCTCACCCCGCGCGACTCGCAACGCCAGCGCTGCGTCGCGCACCGGCTGACGATCGACCCGGTCCCCGCGGACAGCTCCACCAGCGTCGACGGGTACGGCAACATCAGCTCGTACTTCCACGTCACCGAGCCGCACCACATCCTGAGGGTGACCAGCGACTCCATCGTCGACGTGTATCCGGCGCCCCCCGAGCGCTACCGCAGCGGGCCGGCGATCGAACCGTGGGAGGCGGCCCGGCCGGCCGGGCGCCGGGGAGCACTGGCGACCGAGTTCGCCCTGGACCTGAATCCCCCCGAGATCACCGACGAAGTCCGTGACTACGCGGCGCCCAGTTTCGTGCCCGGGCGCCCGCTGATCGAGGTTTTGCGCGATCTCGCGTCGCGGATCTACGCCGACTTCACCTACCGCTCGGGGTCGACGACGATTTCCACCGGTGTCAATGAGGTTCTGGAGGCCCGGGAGGGGGTATGTCAAGACTTTGCGAGGTTGGCAATCGCCTGCCTGCGCGCCAACGGGTTGGCGGCCAGCTACGTGTCCGGTTATCTGGCCACCGACCCGCCCCCCGGAAAGGAACGAATGATCGGCATTGACGCCACCCACGCCTGGGCCGCGGTGTGGACCCCTCAGCAACCCGGCCAATTCGAATGGCTGGGCCTGGACCCCACCAACGACCAGATGGTCGACCAGCGCTACATCATCGTGGGGCGGGGCCGTGACTATGCGGATGTGCCGCCGCTGCGCGGCATCATCTACACCGACTCGAAGCGCAGCAAGATCGCCGTCGCCGTCGACGTGGTGCCGTTCGAAGGTGATGAGCTCCATGCGTGACTTCCACTGTCCCAACTGCGGCCAGCGCCTGACGTTCGAAAACTCCACCTGCCTCAACTGCGGCAGTGCACTGGGGTTTTCGCTTGACCAGATGGCGTTGCTGGTAATCGCCGAGGGTGAGCCCAGCGAGCAGGCCGGCTTCGTCAACGCCGCCGACTATCAGCTGTGCGCCAATCTGCGTCTGGCCGAATGCAATTGGCTGGTCCCCGTCAACACCCCCCGGCTGCTGTGCGCGTCGTGTGTGCTCACCTCCGAACGGCCCAACGATGCCGACAGGTCCGGCCTGGCGGAGTTCGCCGCGGCCGAGGCGGCCAAGCGCCGGCTGATCGTCGAGCTGCACGAGCTGAAGCTGCCGATCATCGGCCGTGATCAGGATCCCGATTACGGGTTGGCATTCCGGCTGCTGTCCAGTGCGCACGAACAGGTGCTGACCGGGCACGAGGACGGGGTCATCACACTGGATCTGGCCGAGGGCGACGACGTGCACCGCGAGCAGCTACGGGTCGAGATGGACGAGCCCTACCGAACCCTGCTCGGGCATTTCCGGCACGAGATCGGTCACTACTACTTCTACCGCTTGATCGATCCGAACCGCGATCACCTGGCCCGCTTCAACGAGCTGTTCGGCGATCCGGACGCCGACTATCAGGAGGCGCTGGACCGGCACTACAGCCAGGGTTCTCCGGATGGCTGGCAGGAAACCTTCGTGTCGTCGTATGCGACCATGCACCCGGCCGAGGATTGGGCCGAGACGTTCGCGCACTATCTGCACATCCGCGACACCCTGGACACCTCGGCATGGTGCGGTCTGGCCTCGGCGGCGGCGACCTTCGACCGGCCGCCCTTGGGTCCCAGCGCTTTTCCCAACATCATCGAGATGTGGCTGCCGTTGTCGTGGTCGCTGAACATGGTCAACCGGTCGATGGGCCACGACGATCTCTACCCGTTCGTGCTGCCGGTCGCGGTGCTGAACAAGATGCAGTTCATCCACACGGTGATCGAAGAGGTGACATCGGCGCAGACTGCCGTCGCCAGCTAGCGACATCGCGAGCACGGTGGAGCCGGCATGCGGCTAGGCCGGCATCTCCCGTCGTTCGTCGGGGCCCCATAGCGGCTGCATGCCACCGGGCAGGGTCAATTGGGTTTCGGTGATGACGCCGGCCAGGTCGCGCAGCTCGGTGTGGATCGTGGCGAGCAGGTCGGCCAGCTCTTCGCGGTGCCCGTTGACGGCCACCTCCAACTCGGCGGGGTCCGAGCGCCGCAGCAGCGTGCTGATCTCCTCCACGGTGCGCTCCGGACGCGACGACCCCGACGCGCTGGGCAGGTCCTTGAGGTTGGCCCGTAGCCGCTCCAGCTGATAGAGCAGCGAGCGCGGGTTTTTCGCGTCGAACAGCATCAGTTCGGTCACCGCGGCGACGCTGACCTGACCGACCGTACGGCGCCGGTAGATGACTGACGATTCGCAGGCCACCAGGGTCGACTCGATGACGGTCTGCTCGGCATCCGCGCTGCGGACCGTCGTGAGCGTGGCGCCCAGCAATGCGGTCAGCCACAGGCCACGTTCGATCCGCTTGCCGATGTCCATCATCGACCAGCCCACGTCGCGCACCATCGACTCGCTGGCCACCCCCGACAGAGTCAGCATCCCGGCCAGGGTGCGTCCATGCGCCGACGCGAGCCGGGTGTCGGCCTCGGCCAGCGACTGCGGCGGTTCGGACCGGTGCGCAAGTCCGCGCTCCAGGGTGGCCAGCACCACCCAG
Organism: Mycobacterium sp. 050128; assembly: GCF_036409155.1. NCBI lineage: Bacteria > Bacillati > Actinomycetota > Actinomycetes > Mycobacteriales > Mycobacteriaceae > Mycobacterium > Mycobacterium sp. 050128. The sequence goes on from NZ_JAZGLW010000004.1 coordinate 434,876, forward strand.
GTGTCGTTGGACATCTGGTCGCGCACCGCCCTGGCGGCCAGCGCGAGCCCCTCCACGGACTGGATCAGAGATCCCGCCCGGTCCGGGTCGAAAGTCAACGCCCACAACGTCGACGGGACGATCGCGATCATCTCGGCGTGGTCGTTGTCGGCCCCCGTGTCGGTGCCGGTGATGCGGCCCAGGGCGGCCATCAGCACCGGTACGACCTCGCTTTCCTCGGTGTCCTGGTGGTGGCGGTAGACGTGGAAGCGGTCGCGGGCGGCCATCAGCAGGCGGGCCGTGCTTTCCGCGCGCTCGCCGTAGCGGCCGATCCAGAACAGGTCGGACAGCACACGAGGCGAGCTGACTCCCCAGGTGCCCGCGGCGGTCTTGACCGGCTGCACCTCGGTCGGCACCGTGATGGTCTCAGCTCGCACACGTTCGGTCGGGCGAACCCAAACATCTTTAGCTGCAACAGTTTTCAGCTCATACGCCGAGGGGCCCGGCGCTACCACGTAGCCGACGCCGCCGATCATCGGGGCATAACCGCTGCGCTGGGCGACCGTGAACAACCGCATGCCCACCCCGGCCGACGACAACTCGCCGGCGTGGTCGGTCGGCGCGGAGGAGAACTGGGGCAGCTCCTGGCCGGCCCACTGCCACGGCATGCTCTCGATCTGTGCGGCGAGTCCGGCCAGCTGAGTCGACGAAAGTGTGGGTCCGACAAGGGTTTCCCCGCCGACTGTGGATTTGATCAACAGTGACGATAGGTTGGCCAGCAGGTGCGAACGTTCCTTGTCGATGCCTCCCCAGTACACCGGCGCGGCGGTCAGCAGCGGGGCTTCGCCGAGCAGTCGCTCGGCCAGCTCGGGCAGAAAGCGCAGCAGCCCAGGGCTTTCCAGGATTCCGCTGCCCAGCGTGTTGACGACGGTCACGGTGCCGCGGCGTTGCGCCTCCACCAAACCGACCACCCCCAGTCGGGAATCGGCGCGCAGATCCAGCGGGTCGGCGTAGAGCGCGTCCACGCGGCGAAGAACGACGTCGACCCGCTTCAGCGTCCCCAGCGAGCGCATCCAGAGCTTGCCGTCGCGGACCACCAAGTCGGCGCTTTCCACCAGCGGAAAACCCAGCTGCGTCGCGAGATACGCCTGGTCGAACGCGGTCTCGGAGTAGATGCCCGGGCTGAGCACCACGACCACCGGGTCTTGGGCGTCGTCGGGCGCGGAATCGATCAGCGCCAGCCGCAGCGCCTGCGCGAACGGCGTGTTGGGCCGCGGCGCGATCCGTTCGTAGAGATCGGGAACCGCGTGCGCCACCACGCGGCGGTCCGCCAGCGCATAACCGGCACCCGAGGGCGCCTGCGTCCAGTCCGCATTGACCTCGAAGGCGCCGCTGGGCAGCCGGCTCAGATCGCAGCCGTGCATGAACAGCTGGTGGTGGCCCGGCACTTCGATTCCGCTGGCCGCGCGCACGTATCCGGGGTGGGCGAACACCAGCTCCGGGGGCAGCATGCCGTCGGTGAGCAGGCTGCGCGGCCCGTACAGGTCGGCGAGCACCGCATCGAGCAGCCGCGAGCGCTGCACCAGACCGGCCTCCAGCACCTCCCAATCGGCCGCGGACACCACGATCGGCAGGGTGTCCAGGCTCCACGGCCGGGGCTCCAGCGCATGGCCGCTGGTGGGATCGACTTCGGTGTAGGTGATCCCGTCGTTGTCGATCAGGTTGTGCACCACCGAGCGCAGTTGATTCAGCCCGGTCCGACCGCGTTCGGCGACCGTGTCGGCCAGCTCGGTCCAGGCCGGGCGCACGTGTCCGTCTTCGCCGAGGAATTCGTCGTAGCCGGCTCCCAGTGAGCCAGTAGGGCGCAGCTCGAACAGTGCTTCCTGGGCGCGTGCGGTCCGGTACCCGGCCAGCAGTCGATCGGCGTCGTAATGATCGGCCGAAACCGCCGACGGGTCGAGTGCCATCCAGATGCCAGTTTCCGAAGACGCCATTACTGCTGCACGGTACGCACGCGCCGCAGGTCGAGAATGCCCGGCGCGCCGATATCGGTGAATATCCGGGCCTGCTTCTCCCGGATGCCGGCGAGGTCCGATTTGCCCGGGGTGAAGCCGATCGCCTCGAACCGTCGGGCGCGGCGCGATTCGGCGGCAACGGCGTTGACGGGCGGCTCCTCGTAGGCCATGCCACCCGGATGCGAGACGTGATAGGTGCAGCCGCCACGCGAGGTGCCCGACGTCAGATCGATCAGCTCGAACTGCAACGGCACGTCGGTGGTGATCGTCGGATGCAGCGCACTGGGCGGCTGCCACGCCTTGTACCGCACCCCGCCCACATGGATGTCGGGGTTGTCGGTGGCCAGCAACGGCACTGGATAGCCGTTGCAGGTCACCACGTAGCGGTGCCGGTCGGCGCCGATGATGCGGATCTGCAGCCGCTCGACCGACGAGTCGACGTAGCGGGCGGTGCCCGTCGCGGTGGCCTCCTCGCCGAGGGTGTTCCACGGCTCGATCGCTCCCCGCAGCTCGATCTCGACGCCGTCGAAGACCGCGGTACCGATGCGCGGGAACCGGAATTCGGTGAACGGGTCCAGCCAGCTGGTCTCGAACGCGATGCCGTGCGCGCGCAGGTCGGCGGCGACATCCGCGATGTCGTGAATCAGGAAATGCGGCAACAGGTATCGCCCGTGCAGGTTAGTCCCGTGCCGGATCAGCGGGGCGCGCAGCGGCTCGTCCCAGAACCAGGCCACCAGCGAGCGCACCAACAGCGACTGCACCATCGCCATCCGCAGGTGCGGCGGCATCTCGAACCCGCGCAGCTCCAGCAAACCGAGTCGGCCGCGGGGGCTGTCGGGGCTGTAGAGCTTGTCGATGCAGAACTCGGCGCGGTGGGTGTTGCCGGTGACGTCGGTCAGCAGGTGCCGCAGCGCGCGGTCGGTCACCCACGGTGGTGGCGGCCCACCCTTGGAAGACGAAGCGAGCCGGGCGATCTCGGCGAACGCGATCTCGAGCTCGTACAGGGCCTCGGCGCGGCCCTCGTCAACGCGTGGCGCCTGCGACGTGGTGCCGACGAACCGGCCGGCGAACAGGTAAGACAGCGACGGGTGCCGTTGCCAGTAGGTCAGCAGCGAGACGAGCAGATCCGGACGGCGCAGCAGCGGCGAGTCCGCCGGCGTCACGCCGCCGAGCGTGATGTGGTTGCCGCCTCCCGTGCCGCCGTGGCTGCCGTCGAAGTCGAACGACTCCGTGGACAGTCGGGCCAATCGTGCTTGCTCGTACAGGGTTTCGAGCTGCTGGCGCTGTTCGTCGAAACTGGCGGTGGGCGCGATGTTGACTTCGATGACACCGGGGTCGGGGGTGATCGTCGTCGACTGCAGCCGCGGGTCCGGCGGCGGGCCATAGCCCTCGATGACGACCGGGCTGCGGGTTTTGGCGGCCGCGGCCTCGATGCGGGCGATGAGGTCGACGAAGTGCTCCAGCGCCTCGGTGGGCGGGACGAACACGTACAGCAGCCCGTCGCGGGCCTCGGCGACCATCGCGGTCGGGGGTGCGGTGTCCGCGTCTTCGACCGGCGCGCTGGTCGACTCCGCCGGCATGGCGTCCGACACGGCGGTGGGATCGACGTCGAACCTCGGCCGCGGCGGCTTCCAGCTGATCGAACTCAGCGGGAGTCGCAGCCCCGCGGGCGAATCTCCGTCGAGCAGCACGACGCGGCCGCGGCGCAGCCGCCAGTCCGCGCTGGCCCAACCCAGGTCGTCGTCGCGGCGGTGCAGCGGCAACACGAATGCGGCTGGGGCCGTGGTGGTTTCCTCGAGGCGAGCCAGCAGTGCGGCGCGCGCCTGCGCGTCGTCGTCGGCGAGGTCGTCGTCGGGATCCACCGCGTCGCCCTGCGGGAGGCGGACTTTGGCCGCCAACCGGGCCAACGGGTCCTCGAAGGCAGGCCGCACCTGGGACAGCGGCAATCCCAGACCCCCGGCGACCTCGGCGAGGATCTTGTAGGCCGTCTCGGTGTCCGCGGTCGAGCTTGTCGGCTGGGACGCCCAGGGGTCGGCCAGCAGCGCGTCGTCGGTCCACAGGGGCAGCCCGTCGGTGCGCCAATACAATCCAATCTGCCAGCGCGGCAACGGTTCTCCCGGATACCACCGACCCTGGCCGCGATGGATCAGCCCCTGCGGTGCCCACACCGCTTTCAGCCGAGCGGCCAGCGCGGACGCGCGCTCTCGCTTGTGCGGACCGTCAGCGGCGGTCGTCCACTCCTCGTCCACCTGGTTGTCCACCGACACAAACGTCGGTTCGCCGCCGACCGTCAGCCGGACATCGGCGGCGGCAAGCCGTTCGTCGACACCGCGGCCGACTGCGCAGATGGTCTCCCACGCCGCGTCGGTGTAGGGCCGCGTGACGCGCGGATCCTCGTGGATGCGGGTGACGGTGTTGGAGAACTCCAGGGTGGTCTCACACGGGTCGGTGCTGCCGGTGATGGGGGCAGCGCTCGAGGGATGCGGGGTGGCCGCCAGTGGGATGTGGCCTTCACCGGCGAACAGCCCCGACGTGGGATCGAGTCCGATCCAGCCGGCGCCGGGGATATACACCTCGGTCCACGCGTGCAGGTCGGTGAAATCGGCGGCGGGCCCCGACGGGCCGTCGAGGGCTTCCACGTCGGAGGCCAGCTGCACCAGATAGCCGGAGACGAACCGGGCGGCCAGCCCGAACTGGCGCAGGATCGACACCAGCAGCCATGCCGAATCGCGGCACGATCCGACGCCGGTGCGCAGCGTGAAATCCGGTGTCTGGACACCGGGTTCCATCCGCAGGCTGTAGGCCACGTCGGCGTTGACCGCATGGTTGAGCGCGACCAGGAAGTCGATGGTGCGGGTGCCGTCGGGCACCGAGAAGTTCTCCACCCAGGCCCGCACCAGCTCACCGGGGCCCGACCCTTCGATATCCTCGTCGACCGGGCGCAGATAGGGCTTGAGATCGTCGGCGAGCGCCTTGGGATAGACCAACCCCGAAGCGGGAGGCCATATTTCGGCCCAGTCCTCGATGAAGAAGTCGAACGGGTTGATCACCTTGAGGTCGGCGATCAGGCCGACGGTGATCGTCAACTGCTGCATGGGATTCGGAAACACAAGCCGGGCAAGGAAATTGCCGAGCGCGTCCTGTTGCCAGTTGATGAAGTGGTCGGCGGGCTCGATGCGCAACGAGTAGGCCTCGATGGGCGTGCGCGAGTGCGGAGCCGGGCGCAGCCGCACCACGTGCGGGAACACTCCGACCAGCCGGTCAAAGGTGTAACTGGTGCGATGCTCCAGCGCAACTTTGATGCTCATAACCGCTGATCTCATCACAAGGGCCGCAGCGCCGCAGCGCGCCGCGAGCGAGCGGAGCCGGGTTGGCTAGACGGGCAGCGGTCCCGATGGGGGGCCGGCGGACGGTCCGGGCTGGTAGCCGGGCTGCTGCACCGGCGCCACCTGACCACCCGAAAGCTTGCGGTAGGCGTACGTCAGGATCAGGGCCACCAGCGGGGCGGCCACCAAGAGGCCGACACCGCACAACAGCGCACCGACGATCACTGTGGCCATGGTGACCAACCACACCAGCAGGGCGTTCAGGAAATTCGAGCCGACCAACGAGAAGCCGGAGGCGAAACCCTTGAAGGCGCTCTCCGAGCGATCGACCACGAACAGGATGACGAACTGGGTGAAGATCGTGACGATCATGCCTGGTACGAAGCACGCGGCATAGCCGACCGAGGTGACAATGCTGACCAGGATCGCGGCGAGAAAGGCCATGCCGAGGTTGCGTGGTTTGAAGAAGGATCCGATGCTCACCGGCCGGCCGTCCGCGAGATCCAGGCATCCGGAGAAGAACGCGGCCTGGGCATACGCGGTCACAATCAGGGAGACGACGTAGCCGAGGCCGACGACCGCCATTCCGGTGGGACTGAGATTCGCCGCGAAGGCGAAGTCGTAGTCGGAGGAGTCGTATGGCGTCACGTTCGAGCTCATGTTCTGGCCCACAAAGTTCAGCGCGGACGACGCGGCGAACAGCAGACCGAAGATAAGGGTGGGAACGATCAGCGCGACGGCGTTCTTGGTGAATGTGTTCCAGGCCCAGCTGAAGGCCTCACCCACGCTGAATTGCGGCTTGGGCGGGCCGCCGTAGCCCGGGGGCGGTCCGTAGCCGGGAGGAGGCGCGCCATAACCGGGCGGTGGGCCGTAGCCCGGGGGCGGGGTCGCGCCATAACCGGGCGGTGGGCCGTAGCCGGGGGGCGGGGTCGCGCCATAACCGGGCGGTGGGCCGTAGCCGGGGGGCGGGGTCGCGCCATAACCCGGCGGTGGCGCGCTGCCGGGAGGTGGGCCGTAGCCCGGAGGATTCGGGCTGGCGCCGAAGGGTTCGGCCGAATCACCTGGATATTCAGGGGGCTGGCTCATGTCGCCGTCCTAACGTGCGCGCGGAACTTGGATTGGACTTCGGCTGCCTAGGCGAACTGTTGTCCGGGTGGGGGCCCGGCGGGCGGTCCCGCCGGGTAACCGGGCTGCTCCAGCGGCACGACCTGACCGCCGGATAGCTTGCGGTAGGTGTAAACCTGGATCAGCGCGGCAACCGGGATGGCCGCGATCATGCCCACCCCGCATAGCAGTTCGCCGACCAGCACCACCGCGTACTGCACCAGCCACGACAGCAACGCAGGGACGAGGTTGGCCCGCGTCGTCGCGATGCTGGCCTTGATGGATTCCACCGGTGACAGCGACCGGTCGACGACGAACGGGATGGCGAACAAGGTGACGAACGCAAAGATGATGCCGGGGATAATGCACAGGATCGATCCGACCACGGTGCCGAATGCGACCAGCAACGCGACGACGAACACCGCGCCGACATTGCGTGGCTTGAAGAACGTGCCGATCGTCACCGGCTTGCCGTCGGCGATGTCCAGGCAGCCGGTCGTCACCCCCGCGTGCATGTAGATCGCGGCGATGAAGAGCAGCACGTAGCCGACGACCATGACCGCGATCGACGCCGGGCCATACGCGATGTCCACGCCGCTGGTGGTCTCGCCGTAGCTGTCGGTGTAAGTGGTGCTCGTGCTCTCACCGAAAACCATCGGCAGCAGCGCGGCGATCAGGGCGAACACGGTGATCACCGCGACGTAGATCAAGACCGGAACGACCAGTGCGGCGATGTTCTGCTGAAACTTGCCCCACGACCACTTGAAGGCCTGGGTGACGTCGAACTGGGGGGACGCCGGGTCCCCATAGGCGCCGAAGCCGGGCGGCGGCGGGTATCCCGCGGGCGGTGCCCCGTAGCCGGGGGGCGGGGGAGGCGGAGCTGCGTAGCCCGGGGGCGGCGCGCTGCCGGGCGGCGGGTTGTAGCCGCCGGGCGGCTGGCCGTAGCCCGGGGGCGGCGGAGGCGGGGCGCCATAGCCCGGCGCGGCGTGACGGGGCGGCGGCGCGTAGCCCGCAGGGTTCTGGTCGCCGGCGAAGGGTTCGGCCGGGTCGCCTGGCTGTTCGGGGGGCTGGCTCATTTGCCGTCCTAATTTGCTGTCGGAAGAGCTTGCTGGGCGCACGCGCGGAACTAGGCAACCCGGAACTTAGCAAATATGCGGCGGGGGAGCGAGAATTGGGCTTCGCTTCTTTACAGCCTGTTGCGGGGTCGGTTTCGTATCCCAGCCGCCAATACGCGCACCTGTCCCAGCTGCGTGGTATGCCTGAAGCCGTGTCCGACGGTCTGTTTGACCTGCCCGGCGAATCGCAGACGGCCAACGACGCCCTGAGCGTGCCGGCCGGCGCGCCCCTGGCGGTGCGGATGCGCCCGGCGTCGCTGGACGAGGTCGTGGGACAGGACCACTTGCTGGCGCCCGGCTCGCCGCTGCGCCGGCTGGTCGAGGGCTCGGGGGTGGCGTCGGCCATCTTGTACGGCCCGCCGGGAAGCGGCAAGACGACGTTGGCGGCGCTGGTCTCGCACGCGACCGGCCGCCGATTCGAAGCGCTGTCGGCCTTGTCGGCGGGGGTCAAGGACGTCCGGGCGGTCATAGACAGCGCACGCAAGGGCCTCCTTTCCGGCGAGCAGACGGTGCTGTTCATCGACGAGGTGCACCGGTTTTCGAAAACCCAGCAGGACGCGTTGCTGTCCGCGGTGGAGAACCGGGTGGTGTTGCTGGTGGCGGCGACGACCGAGAACCCGTCGTTCTCGGTCGTGGCGCCGCTGCTGTCGCGATCGCTGATCCTGCAGCTGCGCCCGCTGACGGCCGACGACATCCGGACCGTGGTGCAGCGCGCCATCGACGATCCGCGGGGCCTGGGCGGCCAGATCGGCGTGCAGCCCGAGGCCGTCGACCTGCTGGTGCAATTGGCGGCCGGCGACGCCCGCCGTGCGCTGACCGCGTTGGAGGTCGCCGCGGAGACGGTCGAGGCGGGCGGCGAGCTGACCGTCGCGGCCGTCGAACAGTCACTGGACAAAGCCGCCGTGCGCTACGACCGCGACGGCGATCAGCACTACGACGTCATCAGCGCGTTCATCAAATCGGTGCGTGGCTCCGACGTCGACGCGGCGCTGCATTACCTGGCCCGCATGCTCGTCGCGGGAGAGGACCCGCGGTTCATCGCGCGCCGGCTGATGATCCTGGCCAGCGAGGACATCGGTATGGCCGACCCCACGGCGCTGCAGATCGCGGTGGCCGCCGCGCAGACCGTGGCGCTGATCGGCATGCCCGAGGCGCAACTGACGTTGGCGCAGGCCACGATTCACCTGGCCACCGCGCCGAAGTCGAACGCGGTGACCACCGCGCTGGGCGCGGCGATGAACGACATCAAGGCCGGCATGGCGGGTCTGGTGCCCGCGCATCTGCGCGACGGCCACTACTCGGGAGCGGCCGCACTGGGCAACGCGCAGGGCTACAAATACGCGCACGACCACCCGGATGGCGTTGTCGCGCAACAATATCCGCCGGACGAGCTGGCGGACGTCGACTACTACCGGCCCACCGGTCGCGGCGTCGAACGCGAGATCACCGGGCGCCTGGAGCGGTTGCGCGCGATCATCCGCCGCAAGCGCGGCTAGCCGCTCAGACCAGGTCGGCCACTTTCACGTTGGCGATCGCCAGCTCGAACTCGGCGACGTCGACGATCTCGACCCCCAGGTCGCGGGCCCGCCGGCTGCGCAGCTCGCTGGCCGTGTCGCTGTTGCGGGCCATCGCCTCCTGGCTCTCGAACGTCGTGCACAACACCGCCCGCCGCGAGGTGGGGTGGTCGACCAGCAGGCTGGCGTTGCAGAAACCCTCGAGGTCCTCCATCTCCGGAACCACGATCAATTGGTAGAAGTCGAGAGAGCGCTCGAGCTGGTCCGGCACGATCTTGACCCAGGTGGCCCGCACCGCGGCGCCCTCGAGCGACGGCTGGCGCCGGTTCAGGAAGGCCACGCTCCATTCCTGCACGCTCGCGCTGCCGTCGAACATCAGCGCGATGTGGTCGCGAATGATGGCTACCCGCTCAGCGCTGGCGCGCATCTCCTTGATGCTCTCCCATGAGCTGGTGGCGACGCAGCGGCCGGATTGTCGGTCTACCAACAGCGAAAGGCCGACACACCCGTCAAGCTCCTCCATAGCCGGCACGACGACGTCGCGACAATGCGCGATTCCGGTGTCGACCGACTCGGGTTGTCCCTCGATGGTGAAAGAACGTGCGAACACGGATGGACCCCTAACTCGTCTGAGCAACGCCCCCGGCGTCGCGTTCGGCCCCCCTGACAAGTAACCTTCCTCCTCCCGGCTAGCGCTGGCAATGGCTTCCCGCAGTGTTATCGGCGTGTCCGCTTCGTGTGGCCGCGCTCACAGACGATTGGCTGGTCAGCGCGGGCGCGCCGTACTCTTGGTCAGATGCATACGGATGTGCTCGAGGTGGACACCACGAGTCGTCGCATCGTGGATCTGACCGACGCGGTGCGCAGGTTTTGCTTCTCCTACGGGGACGGCCTGTGCAACGTGTTCGTCCCGCACGCAACCGCCGGGGTCGCGATCATCGAGACCGGCGCCGGTTCCGACGACGACCTGGTCGACACGCTGGAGCGGCTGTTGCCGCGCGATGACCGCTACCGGCACGCGCACGGCTCGGCCGGGCACGGTGCCGACCACGTGTTGCCGGCGATCGTCGCGCCGTCGGTGACGCTGCCGGTCGCGGCCGGCGAGCCGCAGCTGGGCACCTGGCAAAGCGTCGTTTTGGTCGACCTCAACCGGGACAACCCGCGGCGTTCGGTGCGGTTGAGCTTTTTGGAGGGTTAGCTGTCGGGTTAGGGGCCGCGCCGGGACCGGTACTGTGAGCGGTCGAAACACGTCGTCGGACAGCCTTATAGGAAGAAGCGGAAAACAGTGCAGACACACGAGATCAGGAAAAGGTTTCTTGATCACTTCGTGAAGGCGGGTCACACCGAAGTGCCGAGTGCATCGGTGATCCTCGACGACCCGAACCTGTTGTTCGTCAACGCCGGCATGGTCCAGTTCGTGCCGTTCTTCCTGGGCGCCCGCACGCCGCCGTACGCGACGGCCACCAGCATCCAGAAGTGCATCCGCACGCCGGATATCGACGAGGTGGGCATCACCACGCGGCACAACACCTTCTTCCAGATGGCCGGCAACTTCTCGTTCGGCGACTACTTCAAGCGCGAGGCCATCGAGCTGGCCTGGTCCTTGCTGACCGATTCCGTCGCCGACGGTGGTTACGGTCTGGACCCCGAAAAAATATGGACGACGGTCTTTTTCGACGACGACGAGGCCGTGCGGCTGTGGCAGGAGATTGCCGGGCTGCCCGCCGAGCGGATCCAACGCCGGGGCATGGCGGACAACTATTGGTCGATGGGCATCCCCGGACCTTGCGGCCCGTCGTCGGAGATCTACTACGACCGTGGCCCGGAATTCGGCGTCGAGGGCGGCCCGATCGCCAACGAGGACCGTTACATCGAGATCTGGAACCTCGTGTTCATGCAGAACGAGCGCGGCGAGGGAACCAGCAAAGAAGACTTCGAGATCCTTGGGCCGTTGCCGCGCAAGAACATTGACACCGGCATGGGTGTGGAACGGGTCGCGTTCATCCTGCAGGGCGTGCACAACGTGTACGAAACCGACCTGCTGCGACCGGTCATAGACAAAGTGGCCCTGGTCGCCGCGCGCCCGTATGACGTCGGCAACCATGACGACGACGTGCGCTACCGGGTGATCGCCGACCACAGCCGCACCGCGGCGATCCTGATCGGTGACGGCGTGAGCCCGGGCAACGACGGCCGAGGTTACGTGCTGCGCCGGCTGCTGCGCCGGGTGATCCGCTCGGCCAAGCTGCTGGGCATCGACGGCCCGATCGTCGGCGACCTGATGACCACGGTGCGCGACGCGATGGGCCCGTCCTATCCCGAGCTCGTCGCGGATTTCGACCGGATCAAGCGCATCGCCGTCGCCGAGGAAACCGCGTTCAACCGCACGCTGGCGTCGGGCTCGAAGCTGTTCGACGACGTGGCCGGCGCCACCAAAGCCGCCGGGGCCAACGTGGTTTCCGGCTCGGACGCCTTCACCCTGCACGACACCTACGGCTTCCCGATCGAGCTCACCCTGGAGATGGCGTCGGAGGCCGGCCTGCAGGTCGACGAAATCGGCTTCCGGGAGCTGATGGCCGAGCAGCGCCGGCGCGCCAAGGCCGATGCCGCCGCACGCAAGCACGCGCACGCCGACCTGACCGCGTACCGCGAGCTGGTCGACGCCGGCCCGACCGAGTTCACCGGCTTCGACGAGTTAAGCTCGCAAGCAAGGATTTTGGGCATCTTCGTCGACGGCAAGCGGGTCCCGGTGGTCGCACACGGCTTGCGGGGCGCCGAGGCGGCCGATCGGGTCGAACTGATCCTGGACCGCACGCCGCTGTACGCGGAATCCGGTGGCCAAATCGCCGACGAGGGGACCATCAGCGGAACGGGAGCAGGCGAGAGCGCCCGGGCGGCGGTCACCGATGTACAAAAGATCGGCAAAACCCTTTGGGTGCATCGGGTTAACGTCGAGTCCGGTGAGTTCGTCGAGGGCGACACCGTGATCGCGGCGGTGGATCCCGGCTGGCGCAAGGGTGCTACCCAGGGCCACTCGGGCACCCACATGGTGCACGCCGCACTGCGACAAGTATTGGGCCCCAACGCCGTTCAGGCCGGATCGCTGAACCGTCCGGGCTACCTGCGCTTCGACTTCAACTGGCAGGGCGCGCTATCCGACGAGCAGCGCAGCCAGATCGAAGAAGTGACCAACGAGGCCGTACAGGCCGACTTCGAGGTGCACACCTTCAACGAATCTCTGGAGAAGGCCAAGGCGATGGGCGCGATGGCGCTGTTCGGTGAGGCCTACCCCGACGAAGTGCGGGTGGTGGAGATCGGCGGCCCATTCTCGCTGGAGCTGTGCGGGGGAACCCACGTGCACAACTCGGCGCAGATCGGCCCGGTGACGATCCTCGGCGAATCGTCGATCGGCTCGGGGGTGCGCCGGGTGGAGGCCTACGTCGGGCTGGAGTCGTTCCGGCACCTGGCCAAGGAGCGGGCGTTGATGGCGGGGCTGGCGTCGTCGCTGAAGGTGCCGTCCGACGAAGTGCCCGCCCGGGTGGCCAACCTGGTCGAGCGGCTCAAGGCCGCCGAGAAGGAACTCGAACGTGCCCGGCTGGCCGGTGCGAAGGCCGCGGCGGTCAATGCCGCGGCCGGCGCGGAGCGGATCGGTAACGTCCGTGTGGTGGCGCAGCGGATGGCGGGTGGGATGACGGCGGCCGATCTGCGTTCCCTCGTCGGCGACATCAAGGGCAAGCTGGGCAGCGATCCGGCGGTGGTCGCGCTGATCGCCGAGGGTGAGAGCGAAACCGTGCCCTACGCCGTCGCCGCCAATCCGGCCGCCCAAGATCTCGGGCTCCGCGCCAACGACCTGGTCAAACAGCTGGCCATGGCCGTCGACGGCCGCGGCGGCGGCAAGCCCGACCTGGCGCAGGGCTCCGGCAAGAATCCGACCGGCATTGACGCGGCGCTGGAGGCCGTCCGCTCCGAGATCGCCGTGATAGCGCAGGTCGGTTGAGTGGAATTGGCAGAGCATCGCTTGCCCGACCGGCCCGGCGACCCTAACCAGGACAATCCGGGTCGGGGCCGCCGACCCGGGCGAAGCCTCGGCATCGACGTGGGCAGTGTGCGCATCGGCGTGGCCGCCAGCGATCCCGACGGCATCCTCGCCACCCCGGTGGAAACGGTGCGCCGCGACCGGTCCGGCAAGCACCTCCGACGGCTGGCCGAGCTCGTCGGCGAGCTGGAAGCCGTCGAGGTGGTCGTCGGGCTGCCCCGGACGCTGGCCGACCGCATCGGCCCGTCGGCGCTCGATGCGATCGAGGTGGCCGAGGCGCTGACGGAAGTTCTGGCGCGGGGAGCCGCGCCGGTGCCGGTGCGGCTGGCCGACGAGCGACTGACCACCGTCAGCGCGCAGCGTTCCCTGCGCCAGGCGGGTGTGCGGGCCAAGGAGCAGCGGGCGGTGATCGACCAGGCGGCGGCCGTGGCGATCCTGCAGAGCTGGCTCGATCAGCGCCGGGCAACGCGGGCCCAGTCCCCGGCGGGAGATGTCGTCGATGGTTGATAGCGCTCGAGACGAACGGGCCGAGCCGGCCGCGGTCGGTCCACCCCGGCACCGGATGAGCCGGATGGCCCGCATCCAGGCCGAGCGTGGTCGTCGGCGGCGCCGCTTCACCGGCCGGATCGTGCTGGCCGTGCTGGTCGTGATCGTGGTGGCCGCGGTCTTCGTCGGCTCCAAAATGTGGCACACGATGTTCGGCGCCGGTGACGATTACAGCGGAGACGGCAAGCGCGACATCGTGATTCAGATACAGGCCGGCGACTCGACGACGATGGTCGGCGAGACGCTGCACAACCAGGGTGTGATCAAGACCGTCCGGGCATTCATCAACGCCGCGCACGGCAACGCCGCGATCACCTCGATCCAGCCGGGCTTCTACCGGATGCGCACCGAAATCCCGGCCGATTCGGCCGTCGCGCGGCTGACCGACCCCGGCAACCGGGTGGGCAAGCTCGTCATCCCGGAGGGGCGTCAGCTCGACGACACCACCGACATGAAGACCAACAAGGGCAACCCGGGAATCCTGACGCTGATCTCCCGCGCCACCTGCGTGGACCTCGACGACAACAAGCACTGCGTCTCGGTGGAGGACCTGCGCGCGGCGGCGGGCAACACCCCGCCCAACGTGTTGTCCGTGCCGGCCTGGGCGATTCAGCCGGTCACCGAGCTGGGCACCGACCACCGCCGCCTCGAGGGGCTGATCGCGCCGGGAACCTTCAACGTCGATCCGTCGGCGTCGCCGCAGAACATCCTGGCCAACCTGATCAGCGCGGGGGCCGCGACCTACATGCAGTCCGGGCTGATGGACAGCGCGCAGGCCATGAAGCTGTCGCCCTACGACATCCTCGTGGTGGCCTCGCTGGTGCAGCAGGAATCCAACTCGCAGGACTTCGCGAAGGTGGCGCAGGTCATCTACAACCGCCTGAACGCCCACCACACGCTGGAGTTCGACTCGACGGTGAACTATCCGCTGGACCGCCGCGAGGTGGCCACCAGCGATGCCGACCGGGCGCAGAAGACGCCCTGGAACACCTACGTCTCACCCGGTCTGCCCGCCACGGCGATCTGCTCGCCCGGCATCGACGCGCTGCATGCGGCCGAGCATCCCGAGCCGGGTGACTGGTTGTACTTCGTCACGATCGACGCCCAGGGGACCACGCTGTTCACCAAGGACTACAAGCAGCATTTGGCCAACATCGAGCTGGCTAAGCACAACGGTGTCCTCGACAGCACGCCCCGCTAGCGGGGACCCGAGAAAGGCGGCCGTCCTCGGCTCGCCGATCGCCCATTCCAAGTCCCCGCAACTGCACCTGGCCGCCTATCACGCGCTGGGCCTGCACGGCTGGACCTACGAGCGCATCGAGTGCGGCGCCGAGGAGTTGCCGGGCCTCGTCGGCGGGTTCGGGCCGGAGTGGGTCGGCGTGTCGGTGACCGCGCCGGGCAAGTTCGCCGCGCTGGGGTTCGCCGATGAGCGCACCGAACGCGCCGAGCAGGTGGGGTCGGCCAACACCCTGGTGCGCACGCCGCACGGCTGGCGGGCCGACAACACCGACATCGACGGCGTCGCCGGGGCGATCGGCTCGGCCTCGGGATGGGCGCTGGTCTGTGGATCGGGCGGCACCGCGCCGGCGGCCGTCGTGGGCCTGGCGCGCCTCGGCGTCAGCGGCATCACGGTCGTCGCGCGCAACCCGCAGAAGGCGGCCCGGTTGGTGGACCTGGGAACGCGGATCGGCGTGCCGACCCGGTTCTGCGGGTTGGGTGCCTCCGACGACCGGGCGCTGACCGACGAGGTGGCGACCGCGGAGGTGCTGGTCAGCACGATCCCGGCCGACGTGGCGTCGCGGTATGCCGGCGCTTTCGCGCCGATTCCGGTGCTGCTGGACGCCGTCTACGACCCGTGGCCCACCCCGCTGGCCGCCGCGGTGGCCGACGCGGGCGGGCGGGTGATCAACGGCCTGCAGATGCTGCTGCACCAGGCCTTCGCGCAGGTCGAGCAGTTCACCGGGCTGCCGGCCCCCCGCGAAGCGATGACTTGCGCGTTGGCCGCCCTGGACTAGCGTCCCGCGCGTGCGGGCAACAGCGGGGGCGGTGGTGGTGGTTTGGCTGCTCGTGCTGAGCTACTACGACGTTCGGCAACGCCGACTGCCCAACCTGCTGACGCTGCCCGGCGCCGGCGTGATCCTGGTGGCCGCATGCTGGGGTGGACGCGGTGTGTTCGCGCTGGCCGGAGCCGCGGCACTGGCGGGGCTGTATCTGCTGATGCACCTGATCTCGCCGACCGGGATGGGGGCCGGCGACGTGAAGCTGGCGATCGGCGTGGGCGGGCTGGCCGGCTGTTTCGGCGTCGCGGTGTGGTTTCTGGCGGCGCTGGCGGCACCGCTGCTGACCGCGCTGCTCGGGGTGGCGTGGCGCGGCCGCGCCTCGGTGCCGCACGGTCCGTCGATGTGCCTGGCGACCGCGGGCGCGGCGGGGTTGGCGCTGCTCGGCTGAGCCCGCGGCGTGGCCGACGGCGCGTGCCGGACGTCGAGAGTGTGCGTCCAGGGCGGCAAAAGCGCGCAAATCCGGCCGACAGCGCACACGCAAAGCCCAGGATGCACTCGCACCGTGGCAAGTCCGCGCCCGCCCCCATGGGAGAATGGGACCCGTGTTGCGTTGGATCACCGCCGGGGAGTCCCATGGCCGCGCGCTGGTAGCCGTGGTCGAAGGCATGGTCGCGGGCGTGGAGGTCACCTCCACCGAAATCGGCGACCAGTTGGCCCGCCGCCGGCTCGGCTACGGCCGCGGCGCGCGGATGCAGTTCGAGCGTGACGCGGTGACCGTGCTGGCCGGGGTGCGCCACGGCCTGACCCTGGGCGGGCCGATCGCCATCGAGATCGGCAACACCGAGTGGCCGAAGTGGGAAACCGTGATGGCCACCGACCCGGTCGACCCCGAGCGAGCGGGTGACCTGGAAAACTCAGCGCGCAACGCGCCGCTCACCCGGCCGCGGCCCGGTCACGCGGACTACGCCGGCATGCTCAAGTACGGCTTCGACGACGCCCGCCCGGTGCTGGAGCGCGCTAGCGCGCGCGAGACCGCCGCCCGCGTCGCGGCGGGAACCGTCGCCCGGTCGTTCCTGCGCCAGGCGCTCGGCGTCGAGGTGCTCTCGCACGTCATCGCGATCGGTCCGTCGCAGCCCTACGACGGGCCGCCGCCCGGAGCCGGCGACCTGGCGGCGATCGACGCGAGCCCGGTGCGCGCCTTCGACAAGGCCGCCGAGCAGGCGATGATCGCCGAGATCGAGGCCGCCAAGAAGGACGGCGACACCCTCGGCGGCGTGGTGGAAGTCGTGGCGCTGGGCCTGCCCGTCGGGCTGGGCTCGTTCACCAGCGGCGACAACCGGCTGGACAGCCAGCTGGCCGCCGCCGTGATGGGCATTCAGGCGATCAAGGGCGTCGAGATCGGCGACGGCTTCCAAACCGCGCGGCGCCGCGGCAGTCAGGCGCACGACGAGATGTACCCGGGCCCCGACGGCGTGATCCGCTCGACCAACCGGGCCGGCGGCCTGGAAGGCGGCATGACCAACGGCCAGGTGCTGCGGGTGCGCGCGGCGATGAAGCCGATCTCGACCGTGCCGCGGGCGCTGGCCACCGTCGACATGGCCACCGGCGACGAGGCCGTCGCCATCCACCAGCGCTCCGACGTGTGCGCGGTGCCGGCCGCCGGCGTCGTCGTCGAGACCATGGTGGCGCTGGTGCTGGCCCGGGCCGCGCTGGACAAGTTCGGCGGCGATTCGCTGGCCGAAACCCGGCGCAACATCGAGGCCTACCGGCGCGCGGTCGCCGAGCACGAAACACCGGCCGCGCGCGCCAAGGCGTCCGGGTAGGCGCGCCGTGACCCCCAGGGCGGTACTCGTCGGATTGCCGGGCTCGGGCAAGTCGACCATCGGGCGGCGGCTGTCCAAGGCGATGGGCGTCGGCTACGTCGACACCGACGCGCTGATCGAGCAGCAGACCGGCCGCACCATCGCCGACATCTTCGCCACCGACGGGGAACAGGAATTCCGCCGCATCGAGGAAGACGTGGTGCGCGCGGCGCTGGCCACCCAGGACGGCGTGGTGTCACTCGGCGGCGGCGCGGTCACCACGGCGGGGGTGTGCGACGCACTGGCCGGCCACACCGTCATCTACCTCGAGATCGGCGCCCGCGAAGGCGTGCGGCGCACCGGCGGCACCTCCGTGCGGCCCCTGCTGGCCGGCGGAAACCGGGCCGAGAAATACCGCGACCTGATGGCGCAACGAATTCCGCTGTACCGGCGCGTCGCGACCATCCGGGTCGACACCAACCGCCGCAACCCCGGGGCGGTGGTGCGCTACATCATGTCCCGGCTGCCCCTGCAAACCACCCAACAGCCGGTCACGCCCGGCGCTGCGGATTCCAGCAAGGCAACCCCATGACAGAACCCACCCCACCGGTCACCGTGCAGGTGGCCGTCGACCCGCCGTACCCGGTGGTGATCGGCAACGGATTGCTCACCGAGTTGGGCGAACTGCTCGGCGGCCGGCACCGGGTCGCGATCCTGTATCAACCGGTCCTGGCGCAGACCGCCGAGGCGATCCGCAGCTACCTGGCCGACCAGGGCGTCGACGCGCACCGCATCGAGATCCCCGACGCCGAGGCCGGCAAAGACCTGCCGGTCGTCGGATTCATCTGGGAAGTGTTGGGCCGCATCGGCATTGACCGCAAGGACGCACTGGTCAGTCTCGGCGGCGGCGCGGCCACCGATGTCGCGGGTTTCGCGGCCGCCACCTGGCTGCGTGGCGTCTCGATCGTGCATGTGCCGACGACCTTGCTGGGCATGGTCGACGCGGCGGTGGGCGGCAAGACCGGCATCAACACCGAGGCGGGCAAGAACCTGGTCGGCGCGTTTCATCAGCCGCTCGCCGTTCTGGTCGACCTTGCCACCCTGGAAACGTTGCCGCACAACGAAATCGTGGCCGGAATGGCCGAAGTCGTGAAGGCCGGGTTCATCGCCGATCCGGTGATCCTCGAGCTGATCGAGGCCGACCCGCAGGCGGCTCTTGATCCCAAGGGTGACGTGATGCCGGAGCTGATCCGTCGCGCGATCGCCGTCAAGGCCGAGGTGGTCGCGGCCGACGAAAAAGAATCCGAGCTGCGCGAGATCCTGAACTACGGCCACACGTTGGCACACGCCATCGAGCGCCGGGAGCGCTACCAGTGGCGGCACGGCGCCGCGGTATCGGTGGGCCTGGTATTCGCCGCCGAGCTCGCCCGGCTTACCGGCCGGCTTGACGACGACACCGCCGCGCGCCATCGCGCCATCCTGACCTCGCTGGGCCTGCCGGTCAGCTACGACCCCGACGCACTGCCCCAACTGCTGGAATACATGGCCGGAGACAAGAAATCGCGCGCCGGCGTGCTGCGGTTCGTGGTGCTCGACGGGCTGGCCAAGCCGGGCCGGTTGGTGGGACCCGACCCGGGCCTGCTGGTGACGGCCTACGCGGGAGTGTGTGCGCCGTGACCGCCACAGTCAACGTCATCAACGGCCCCAACCTGGGCCGGCTGGGCCGTCGCGAACCCGAGGTCTACGGCGACACCACGCACGATCAGCTGGCCAACCTCATCGAACGTGAGGCCGCCGCACTTGGGCTCAAAGCCGTTGTGCGGCAAAGCGATAGCGAAGCCGAATTGCTGGACTGGATACACGCGGCCGCCGATGCGGGGGAGCCGGTGATTCTCAATGCCGGTGGCCTGACCCACACCTCGGTGGCATTGCGTGACGCGTGCGCCGAACTGCGGTCGCCACTGATCGAGGTGCACATCTCCAATGTGCATGCGCGCGAAGAGTTTCGGCGTCACTCATATCTCAGCCCGGTGGCGACCGGAGTGATCGTCGGGCTGGGCGTGGAAGGCTACCTGCTGGCGCTGCGCTACCTGGCGAAGCAGGGCTAGCGGCTAGTCCTTCTTCCCCCACTGCGAACTCGGCCATTCGGATTCCGGGCTCGCGTGTTTCGGGTCGGACTCGGTGCGGATCACCTCGGTTTTGGTGTCGTCCGCGCGGGTCGGGATCGTCTCGGTTTTGGTGTCGTCCGCGCGGGTCGGAATCGTCTCGGTTTTGGCGTCATCCGCGCGGGTCGGGATCGTCTCGGTGGGCGCCTCCCGCTCGGCGGTGGCCACCGCCGACGTCTGGGCCTGGGCTCCCGGGTGCTGCACGGGGACCTCACCGGTCGGCGCCTCGTCGGCGCCGGCGGCGGTGAACACGTCGGTGTCAGCCCGCTCCTCGTCCGCTCCGGTGCCGCGGTCGGCAGGGGGATTGCGGTCGATCCGCCAGCGGCCGACGGCCACGCCGATGATGCCGGGTAAGAAGACGCACAGCGCGGTGAACGCCGCGAACGTCGTCACCTCGTTGATCAGCCCCCCGGTGTAGAGGCCCTTGTAGAACAGCGCGATGAGCCAAGAGACGGCCCCGCTCACAATCCCGGCGAACAGGCCGGCCAGTAGCCAGGTCATCGCCAGATCCTCGCGGCGATCCGGATCCGCGTGGGCTTTCGCGTCGGCCCGGCCGTCCATCACCCCCCACACGCTCACGGCGATGATGAACAGAAGAAGTAGTACGACACTTACCAGCGCGGCCTGCGTCTGCCACGCATTGATGATCGCCCCCTGAAACAACCGGACGACAACCATCAGCCCAGCGAACGCCAATCCACGCAGCATCCAGTTCCTCATGGCCAACCAGCGTAGCGAGTACCGTCGTGAGTCGTGACACATTCCCAGCGTCGAGACAATCTAAAATGCCAGATCGGGGCCAGCGGGCTGGACGCGATGCTGGTCACGGACCTGATTAACGTGCGTTATCTGTCAGGTTTCTCCGGATCCAACGGCGCGTTGCTGGTCTTCGCCGACGATCGCGAAGCCGTTTTGGCCACCGATGGCCGTTATCGCACCCAGGCCGCGGCGCAGGCGCCCGACCTCGAGGTCGCCATCGAACGGGCGGTCGGGCGCCACCTGGCGGGGCGGGCTGCGCAGGCGGGCGTGTCCAAGCTGGGCTTCGAAAGCAATGTGGTCACGGTGGACGGCTTCGACGCGCTGACCAACGAGGTCGGCGAGCACGGCGGCGCGACCGAGCTGGTGCGGGCCGCCGGAGTGGTCGAGGCGCTGCGCGAGATCAAGGACGCGGGCGAAGTGGCGCTGCTGCGGCTGGCCTGCGAGGCCGCCGACGCCGCACTGAAAGACCTGGTGGAGCGGGGCGGCTTGCGCCCCGGCCGCACCGAGCGTGAGGTGAGCCGCGAGCTCGAGGCGTTGATGCTCGATCATGGCGCCGACGCGGTCTCGTTCGAGACGATCGTGGCCGCCGGACCGAATTCGGCGATCCCGCACCACCGGCCGACCGACGCGGTCCTCGCCGACGGCGATTTCGTCAAGATCGACTTCGGCGCGCTGGTCGCGGGCTATCACTCCGACATGACCCGCACCTTCGTGCTGGGCACGGCCGCGGACTGGCAGCTGGAGCTCTACCAGCTGGTCGCCGAGTCGCAGCGGGCCGGCCGGGAGGCGCTGCGGCCGGGCGCCGATCTGCGTGAGGTGGACGGTGCCGCGCGTCAGGTGATCGTCGACGCCGGATACGGCGAACAGTTCAGCCACGGCTTGGGGCATGGGGTGGGCCTGGAGATCCACGAAGCACCGGGAATCGGCGCGACCTCGTCGGGGACTTTGCTGGCCGGTTCGGTGGTGACGGTGGAGCCCGGCGTCTACTTGCCGGGCCGCGGCGGCGTCCGCATCGAGGACACCTTGGTCGTCGCCGCGGCCGGCTCACCGACCAGCCGTCAGACCGCGGAGCTGCTGACCCGGTTCCCCAAAGAGCTGGCCATTCTGACGTAGGCGGCAGGCGCGCCCGAACTCGGACGCCTGCGTAGGATTCGGGAAATGGCCTACCTAGCCCTCATCGCCGTCTACGTAGTCGCCGCAATCACCGCTCTGGCCGGATTCTGGCTCACCGCCGTGTTGTTCGTCGGCCATGACTACGACGCAACCGGGGTCGTCATGACGGCCGTGCGCAAGGTGGCGGGGCGAGGCCCGATTCTGATCGCGGGCGGTGTTGCGCTGGGTTTGCTGGGCAACCTTGCCTCGAACCATCTGCCTCCCGCGCCGGCCTCCGACATGGTCGCGCCGGCCCACCCGTTGGACCTGTGCGACCTCAACGACGGCCTTTTCGGCCTGTGCGGTGCCGGGCAGCTGGGTTAGCCGCGCGGTTAGTGACGCACCGCAGCGCGGGTAAGCTGCATCCGGTGCTGTTCTGCTCGCACCGTTTGCGGCGGAACCCCGCTGCCGGGCACCTGCCCGGCCCCCGAACGTTGGCCATCCTGTAGCAGATAGAGCGACCGTGGCATCGACTGCCGACTTCAAGAACGGACTGGTGCTGGTGATCGACGGCCAGCTGTGGCAGATCACCGAGTTTCAGCACGTCAAGCCGGGCAAAGGCCCGGCCTTCGTACGCACCAAGCTGAAGAATGTGCTCTCGGGCAAGGTCGTTGACAAGACCTACAACGCCGGCGTGAAGGTGGACACCGCCACCGTCGACCGCCGCGACGCCACCTACCTGTACCGCGACGGCTCGGACTTCGTGTTCATGGACAGCCAGGACTACGAACAGCACCCGCTGCCGGAATCGCTGGTCGGCGACGCCGCCCGGTTCCTGCTGGAGGGCCTGCCGGTGCAGGTGGCCTTCCACAACGGCGCACCGCTGTACCTGGAGCTGCCGGTGTCGGTCGAACTCGTGGTCACCCACACCGAGCCGGGCCTGCAGGGCGACCGGTCCAGCGCCGGTACCAAGCCCGCGACCGTGGAGACCGGTGCGGAACTCCAGGTGCCGCTGTTCATCAACACCGGCGACAAGCTCAAGGTGGATTCGCGCGACGGTAGCTACCTGGGTCGGGTCAACGCCTGACCATGCCGGACGCGAAATCGGCGAGGCCCAGCAAAGGACGCCACCATGCGCGTAAGCGCGCGGTGGACCTGCTGTTCGAAGCCGAGGCTCGCGGCCTGAGCCCGGTCGAGGTGGCCGACGTGCGGATCGCGCTGGCGGAAACCAACCCCGACGTCAAGGCACTGCACCCGTATACCGTCGCGGTGGCGCACGGCGTCCGCGACCAGTTCGCCCACATCGACGACCTGATCAGCACCCACCTGCAGGGCTGGACGCTGGACCGGCTGCCCGCGGTCGACCGCGCGATCCTGCGAGTTGCGGTGTGGGAACTGCTTTATGCCGATGACGTGCCGGAGCCCGTCGCGGTCGACGAGGCCGTGCAGCTGGCCAAGGAACTGTCCACCGACGACTCACCGGGCTTCGTCAACGGCGTCCTGGGCCAGGTCATGCTGGTGACGCCGCAGATCCGGGCCGCCGCCGAGGCTGTGCGAGGAGCCGCCGCAGCGGCTGCGGCCACCACACCGGAGACCCCCGAACCGCCGTCATGACCCGCCTGGAACTCCGCGTCTTCGTCGCCTCCTTTCTGGCTGCGACCGTGGTGCTGGGTGCGGTGATCTGTGCGGCGTATGGGTGGACCATCGTTGCCTCGGTGCTCGCGATCTACGCGCTGGGCGTGGGGGCCTGGCTGTATCACTCGATCGAGCGTCTGATCGTCGCCCGCCGCATCAGCACGGTGCGGTCGGCGGCCAAGCCGCTGCAGCCGCTATTGCCGGTGATGGCCGCGATCATGGGGCTCACTCAGGCGGTGGTGCGCTCGCTCAGCGACGTCGGCGATCTGCCGGCGCGACGGTGGGAGTTGCCTCGGCGGCGAGTCGTCGACAGCGAAGAAACCGACCGCTGACCGAACACAGGCGATCCTGAGCGAAAAGATCGCGCACGCAGGCGAGACCGGATAACAATGAGGACGAGCGCTGATTCGTACGAGTCGTTTAGGTCGGTGTCGGGAAATATTCACTGCGGTAGCCGAGTATCGGACACCATCACAGAACAGGTGACGACATGAATCCCTACGGTGCCTACACGCGACGGCTGCGGGTCTCCGCGCTGGCGGCAGTGGCCAATCCGTCGTATACCCGCATCGACACCTGGAACCTGCTCGACGACGCATGCCGTCACCTCGCCGAGGTCGACCTGGCCGGGCTGGACAAGACGCACGAAGTGGCGAAGGTCAGGCGGCTGATGGACCGGCTCGGCGCCTACGAGCGGTACTGGCTGTTTCCCGGGGCCGACAACCTGGCGACTTACCGCGCTCACCTCGACGGCCTGTCCACGGTGCGGCTGGCCGAGGAGGTGTCGCTGGCGGTACGTCTGCTCAGCGAATACGGCGACCGCACAGCGCTTTTCGACACTTCCGCCCCGCTGGCCGACCAGGAGTTGGTGGCCCAGGCCAAGCAGCAGCAGTTCTACACCGTATTGCTCGCCGACGACTCGCCGAATACCGGACCCGACTGCCTGGCCGAGGCCTTGCGGGCGCTGCGCTGCCCGTCCGATGACGTGCAGTTCGAACTGCTGGTGGTGCCCAGCGTCGAGGACGCCATCACCGCCGTCGCGTTGAACGGCGAGATTCAGGCCGCGATCATCCGTCACGACGTGGCATTGCGTTCGCGTGACCGGGTGCCGTTGATGAACACCCTGCTGGGCGTCGCCGACGATGCGGTCGGACGCGACAGCGGCAGCGACTGCATCGAATGCGGCGACTGGATCCGTGAATTGCGGCCGCACATCGACCTTTATCTGCTCACCGACGAGTCGATCGCGGCCGGCAACGACCAGGAACACGACGTCTACGACCGCACGTTCTACCGGCTCAACGACGTCACCGATCTGTACAGCACGGTGCTGGCCGGTCTCCGAAATCGTTTCGCCACACCGTTTTTCGATGCGCTGCGGGCGTACGCGGATTCGCCGGTCGGACAGTTCCACGCGCTGCCCATCGCGAGGGGCGCCAGCATCTTCAACTCCCGGTCCCTGCAGGACATGGGGGAGTTCTACGGCCGCAACATCTTCATGGCCGAGACCTCGACCACGTCGGGCGGCCTGGACTCGCTGCTGGACCCGCACGGCAACATCAAGAAGGCGATGGACAAGGCCGCCAAGACGTGGCATTCCAATCAGACGTACTTCGTCACCAACGGCACGTCGACGGCGAACAAGATCGTCGTGCAATCGCTGACCCGGCCGGGCGACATCGTGCTGATCGACCGCAACTGCCACAAGTCGCACCACTACGGTCTGGTGCTGGCCGGCGCCTACCCGCTGTACCTGGACGCGTATCCGTTGCCGCAGTTCGCAATCTACGGGGCGGTCTCGCTGCAGACCATCAAGAAGGCACTGCTGGACCTGGAGGCGGCGGGTCAGCTCGACAAGGTGCGGATGCTGTTGGTGACCAACTGCATCTTCGACGGCGTCGTCTACAACCCGCTGCGGGTGATGGAAGAAGTGCTGGCGATCAAGCCGGACATCTGCTTCCTGTGGGACGAGGCGTGGTACGCCTTCGCCACCGCCGTTCCGTGGGCCCGGCAACGCACCGCGATGGTGTCGGCGGAGCGGCTGGAGCAGATGCTGGATTCACCGGAATACGCGGCGGAATACCGTAATTGGGCCGCTTCGATGGAGGGGATCCCCCGGTCGGAGTGGGTCAACCACCGACTGCTGCCCGACCCCGGCAAGGCGCGGGTGCGGGTGTACGCGACGCACTCCACCCACAAGTCGCTGTCCGCGTTCCGGCAGGCGTCGATGATCCACGTGCGCGACCGCGACTTCAATTCGCGCGCCCGCGACTCGTTCGGTGAGGCGTTCTTGACGCACACCTCGACGTCGCCGAACCAGCAACTGCTGGCCTCGCTGGACCTGGCGCGCCGGCAGGTCGACATCGAGGGATTCCAGTTGGTCCGGCAGACCTACGACATGGCACTGGTGTTCCGGCACCGCGTCCGTAAGGACCGGTTGATCAGCAAGTGGTTCCGCATCCTCGACGAAGCCGACCTGGTGCCCGAGGAGTTCCGGGCGTCGGCGGTCAGTTCGTATCGCGAAGTCCGGCAGGGCGCGCTGGCCGAGTGGAACGAAGCCTGGCGGTCGGATCAGTTCGTGCTGGACCCGACGCGCGTCACCCTGTTCCTCGGCAACACCGGGATGAACGGGTACGACTTCCGCGAGAAGATCCTGATGGACCGGTTCGGGATCCAGATCAACAAGACGTCGATCAACAGCGTGCTGCTGATCTTCACGATCGGTGTCACCTGGTCGAGCGTGCATCACCTGCTCGACGTGCTGCGCCGGGTCGCCACCGACCTCGATCGGGAGCGGGAATTGGCCAGTGTGGCCGACTGGACGCTGCACAAGCGCCGCGTCGAGGAGATCACCGAGGATCTGCCGCACCTGCCCGACTTCAGCGAATTCGATATCGCGTTCCGCCCGGTGGACGCCTGTGCGTTCGGTGACATGCGCGCGGCGTTCTACGCCGGCTACGAGGAGTCCGACCGCGAGTACGTGCAGATCGGCAGCGCCGGTCGGCGGATCGCCGAGGGCCGCAAGTTGGTGTCCACCACGTTCGTGGTGCCCTACCCGCCCGGTTTTCCCGTGCTGGTCCCGGGGCAGGTCGTCTCGAAGGAGATCCTGTATTTCCTGGCGCAGCTCGACGTGAAGGAGATCCACGGCTACAACCCGGATCTCGGGTTGTCGGTGTTCACCGCGGAGGCACTGGACCGCCTGGAGGCCCAGCGCAGCGCGGCGACCGCCGCGGTCGGCACCGCGTACCCGTCGTTCGAACTGCCCCCGGATGCGTCCGTCCTGAACGGGGGGCGCAACGGCGACCGCGTCCAGCGGGCCCTCACCGAAGACGTCTGACCGGCGTCGAGTGTGCGTCCAGGGCGTTGAGTGTGCGGCCAGGGCGCCGAAATCGCCCACATTGCGCCCTGAGCGCACACTCGAAGCGACCGGGCGCGGGGCGTAAAAGTTCTGCTCATCGGGATCGCAAAGGCACCGCGTTTCCTTGGGTGGCGCAATGGTCGACGGGCCACGGGTTTTAGCTGGTCGTAGCCGAATGCGAACCGGCGCAATACTCGCGGCCGCCCGTCAGGCCCGGATCGGCACCCCCGGAAATGCCCTTGAGCCGCATTAGCGTGGCGGCGTGGCCGAGGCGATACCCATTCGCGGACCCCGGGCCGACCGTGCTCGCCGGGTCGCAGACGTGCTGCGCCAGCAGATTCACGCCGCGGCCTACCCGGACGGTCTGCCCGCCGAAAGCGAACTGGCAGCCGAATTCACCGTGTCCCGCAACACTATCCGCGAGGCGCTGGGCATCCTCAAGCACGAGGGCCTGATCGACCGCGGACCCAAGGTCGGCACCTACGTCGCCCAACGCAAGTACGACCACCGGATCGACGCACTGCTCGGGCTGAAGGAAACCTTCAAGCACATCGGCGAAGTCCGCAACGAAGTGCGTGCCGCCATGCTGGTGGTGGCTCCGCCGGCGGTGGCCAGCCGGCTACAACTCGAGCCCGGCCAGCAGGCGGTGTTCATCGAGCGGCTGCGCTACCTCGGCGACCTGCCGCTGAGCCTCGACCTGACCTATCTGACCCCGGATATCGGAACGCAGATCCTGGATCACCCTGTGGAATACCCCCTCGAAAAACAAGACGTCTTCGCGCTGATCGAGCAGGTGAGCGGGGGCCGGCTGGGCTCGGCATCGCTGGCCCTGGAGGCGATCCCGGCCGATGCCCATTCGGCGGCCACCCTGCAGGTGCCCGACGGCTCGGCGCTGTTGATGCTCGAGCGTCTCACCAGCCTGGCCGACGGCAGGCCCGTCGACCTCGAGTACATCCGGATGCGCGGCGATCGAATCACGATGCGCGGCCACCTAATTAGGAGTAAGCCATGACGTTGGTCAACAACAACCGAGTCGACGTGCCGGTCACGATCGACGAGTCGCTGTGTATCGACGGCTGTACGCTGTGCGTCGACGTCTGTCCGCTCGACGCGCTGGCCATCAACCCCGACACCGGCAAGGCGTACATGCACGTCGACGAATGCTGGTACTGCGGCCCGTGCGCCGCCCGCTGTCCGACCGGTGCCGTCACGGTCAATATGCCGTATCTACTTCGCTGAAATAACCTACAGCCCAGGATCTTTCATGAAACGACGCGCCACTGCGCTGTTGTCGGTCGCGGCCGTGATCATCGCGGTCGTGTCCGGCTGCTCGCTGGAATCACTCTCGGCGTCCTCCGGTGTGGTCAACGTCGTCATCGGCTACCAGTCCAAGACCATCAACACCGTGACCGCGGGGACGCTGCTGCGCGCCCAGGGCTACCTGGAACGCCGGCTCGCCGACATCACCACCCGCACCGGCACCAAATACGCGGTCCGGTGGCAGGATTACGACACCGGTGCCCCGATCACCGCGCAGATGCTGGCCGAGAAGATCGACATCGGCTCGATGGGGGATTACCCCATGCTGATCAACGGATCCAAGACGCAGTCCAATCCGCTGGCGAAGACCGAAATCGTCTCGATCACCGGCTATAACCCCAAGGGCGCGCTGAACATGGTGGTGGTGGCGCCCGGTTCGTCGGCCGCCACGTTGAACGACCTGGCCGGCTCGAAGGTCTCGGCCAGCGTCGGATCGGCCGGGCACGGCACGCTGATGCGGGCCCTGGACAGAGGCGGCATCAAGGGCGTCGAGGTGCTCAACCAGCAGCCGCAGATCGGCGCCTCTGCACTGGAATCGGGTCAGGTACAGGGACTTTCGCAGTTCGTTGCCTGGCCAGGGCTGTTGGTGTTCCAAGGCAAGGCCAAACTGCTGTACGACGGCGCCGAGCTGAACCTGCCCACCCTGCACGGCGTGGTGGTCCGCCGCGCGTATGCGGCGTCGCATCCGGAGGTGCTGGGCGCGTTCCTGCAAGCGCAACTGGACGCCACCGACTTCCTCAACCAGAAGCCGCTGGAGGCGGCCCGCATCGTCGCCCAGGCCAGCGGGCTGCCGCAGGAAGTGGTGTACCTCTACAACGGCCCCGGCGGCACGTCATTCGATGCCACGCTGAAACCTTCGCTGGTCGAAGCGCTGAAAAACGATGTGCCGTACCTGAAGTCGATCGGCGACTTCGCCGAACTCGACGTGGCGGGCTTCGTCCAGGACGCGCCGCTGCGCGCCGTGTTCGGCGCCCGCGGCCGCAACTACGACGGCGCCCAGGCCGCGACCGCCAACCCGTCGCTGCTCAGTGGAGACCCCGCGCAGGCCAGCGAACTCTGGCTGGACGGAACGGATTCCACGCAGACGCTGGCCAATCCGACCAGCCTGCTGCGGGCGGTGCGGGACGCGACCGCCCACGGGGTCACGGTCCGTGCCGCCTATGTCCCCGACGCCGAGCTGGGCACCCGATGGTTCGCCGACATGGCGGTCTGGGTGCAAGACGGCCAGAACTACCTGCCGTTTGGAACCCCGGCCGGTGCGCATCGCTATCTCGCCGCCCATCCCGGCGGCGCCATCGTGAACTACCAACAGGCCCTTGGAGGTTCGGTATGACTGCTTTCCTGACCGGCGATCCGGCAGCCCCGGTCACCGGCCACCTCGTCGACGCGGTCCCGGCGCCCGGCACACCGCGGCGAGTCCCCTCGCCTTGGCAGTGGCGGCTGCTGCGGCTCGCCTCGGTCGCCGCCGCGATCGGCCTGTGGCAGGTGCTCACCGCCGACAAGGTGCGGCTGCTGCTGCGATTCGACACGCTGCCCACCGTCACCGAAATCGTTCACGCGCTGGAGCGCCGGCTCGGAACCTACGAGTATTGGCTTGACCTGGCGCAGTCGTTGATTCGCATTCTCACCGGCTTCGGGCTGGCCGCGGTGATTGGGGTCGCGACGGGCGTGCTGCTGGGCCGTTCCCGGTTGTTCGCCAACACCTTTGGTCCACTCGCCGAGTTGGCCAGGCCCATCCCGGCGATCGCGATGGTTCCGGTCGCGATCCTGCTCTTCCCGACCGACGAGGCGGGCATCGTGTTCATCACCTTCCTGGCGGCCTACTTCCCGATCATGGTCAGCACCCGGCACGCGGTCCGGGCGCTGCCCACGCTGTGGGAAGACTCGGTGCGCACCCTCGGTGGCAACCGGTGGGACGTGCTGAAACAGGTAGTGTTGCCGGGCATCCTGCCGGGTGTGTTCGGTGGCTTGTCGGTCGGCATGGGGGTGGCGTGGATCTGCGTGATCTCCGCCGAGATGATCTCGGGTCGCCTCGGCATCGGCTATCGCACCTGGCAGGACTACACCGTGCTGGCCTACCCGCAGGTCTTCGTCGGGATCATCACGATCGGCGTGCTCGGATTCGCGACAGCGGCGGCCGTCGAAGTCGTCGGCCGCCGGGTCACTAGCTGGCTGCCGCGCGCACAGGAGGAGAGCAGGCGATGACCCTAGAAAATGTCGGTATGAGTCTCGAACTGGATCGAGTCCGCCTGTCCTACAACGGAGATCCGGTGATCGACGGGCTGAGCCTGTCCGTGCGCCCCGGCGAGATCCTGGTGCTGACCGGTCCCTCGGGATGCGGCAAGTCGACGGTGCTGCGCGCCCTTGCCGGCCTGCTACGCCCCGATGCCGGCCGCGTGCTGGCCGACGGCGCCGACGTGACCACCACGTCGGGCGACCGGGGCATGGTGTTCCAGGACAACGCCTTGCTGCCGTGGCGCACCGTGCGGTCCAACATCGAGTTGGCCCTGCGGCTTCGAGGCGTGCCGCGATCCGGGCGCCGCGCGGAGGCCGACCGCTGGATCGCCGAACTCGGCCTCACCGGCTTCGGCGACTACCTGCCCAAGAGCCTGTCCGGCGGCATGCGCCAGCGGGTGCAGCTCGCCCGCGGCCTGGCGGGGACGCCGCGCGCGGTGATGATGGACGAGCCGTTCGGCGCGCTGGACACCCAAACCCGTAGCGCCATGCAGCGGTTGCTGATCGACACCTGGAGCGCTCATCCGACCACGATTGTCTTCGTCACGCACGACGTCGACGAGGCGCTGCTGCTGGGTGACCGCATCGCCGTGCTGGGCAAGGCCGGCCGGCCGCCGCGCGCCCTGATCGACGTGCCGGAGCCGCGAGTCGACCGGCAGCGCAGCGCACTGCGCTCCGAAGTCATTGCCGCCCTGGACCATTCGGGGGTGGCGGCCTGATGGAGATTCCCGATGTGACGCCGGTGCGCCTGGACTGTGACGTGCTGGTCATCGGCGGTGGGACCGCCGGAACGATGGCCGCACTGTCGGCCGCCGAGAACGGCGCGCAGGTCCTGCTGCTGGAGAAAGCTCACGTGCGGCATTCCGGTGCGCTGGCGATGGGCATGGACGGGGTCAACAACGCCGTCATCCCGGGCAAGGCCGAACCGGAGGACTACGTCGCGGAGATCACCCGCGCCAACGACGGAATCGTCAACCAGCGCACCGTCTATCAGACGGCCAGCCGCGGATTCGCGATGGTGCAGCGACTCGAGCGTTACGGGGTGAAGTTCGAGAAGGACGAGCACGGCGAGTACGCGGTGCGCCGAGTGCACCGTTCGGGTTCCTACGTGTTGCCGATGCCCGAGGGCAAGGACGTCAAGAAGGCGCTGTACCGGGTGCTGCGGCAACGGTCGATGCGCGAGAAGATCCAGATCGAGAACCGGCTGATGCCGGTGCGGGTGCTGGTCGACCCCGAGGACGGCGGCCGTGCCGTCGGGGCCGCGGCATTGAACACGCGCACCGGCGAATTCGTCGCGATCGGCGCCAAGGCGGTGATCCTGTCGACCGGGGCGTGCGGCCGGCTCGGGCTGCCCGCCTCCGGCTACCTGTACGGCACCTACGAGAACCCGACCAACGCCGGCGACGGGTACGCCATGGCCTACCACGCGGGCGCCGAGCTGTCCGGCATCGAGTGTTTTCAGGTCAACCCGCTGATCAAGGACTACAACGGCCCGGCCTGTGCGTATGTGGCGAATCCGTTCGGCGGCTACCAGGTCAATGCCGACGGCGAGCGGTTCGTCGACTCCGATTACTGGTCGGGGCAGATGATGTCGGAGGTCAAGAGCGAAATCGACTCCGCACGCGGACCGATCTATCTCAAGGTGTCGCACCTGCCGGATGAGACGCTCACCGCGCTGGAAAACATCCTGCACACCACCGAGCGGCCCACCCGGGGCACGTTCCACGCCAATCGCGGCCACGACTATCGCACTCACGACATCGAGATGCATATCTCCGAAATCGGGTTGTGCAGTGGACATTCCGCGTCCGGAGTCTGGGTCGACGAGCATGCCCGAACCACGGTGCCGGGGCTGTACGCCGCAGGCGACCTGGCGTGTGTCCCGCACAACTACATGATCGGGGCCTTCGTGTTCGGCGACCTCGCCGGCACGCACGCCGCCTCGACACGCTCGGAAGTGGCTGCGCCACAGCAACTCCCGGAGGATCAACTCATCGAAGCGCACGAGTTGATCTACCGGCCGCTGCGACACCCGGACGGGCCGCCGCAGCCGCAGGTCGAGTACAAGCTGCGACGGTTCGTCAACGACTATGTGGCCCCGCCGAAGACGGCGGCCAAGCTGTCGATCGCGGTGCGCACCTTCGACCGGATGCGAGACGAGATCGCCGGGATGGGGGCCCGTAATCCGCACGAGCTGATGCGCGCCGTCGAGGTGTCGTTCATCCGGGACTGCGCCGAGATGGCCGCGCGATCCTCGCTGACCCGGACCGAATCCCGTTGGGGCCTCTACCACGAACGCGCCGACATGCCGGTCCGCGACGACAGCGAGTGGGGTTATCACCTGAACCTGCGCAAGGGGGCGGGAGGCGAGATGCTCTTCCTCAAGCGTCCCGTGGCCCCCTACCTGGTTTCGGTTCCTGAGCTGGACGCTCTGCCGCCGGTGGACCAGACGGTGCACGAGGTGCAGCAGCCACCGCTGGTCGGCGGCAAGGCCCCGGCCACCGTAGGCTCGCGAATCGCCACGCCGGCAACCACATTCGAGCCGCCGTCACCGCGAATCGCCGAGGTGCTCGCCCTCGAGGAGCCGACGATCGCAGACCTGCAGCCGTATCTGGCCGACGCCGACCCCGGGGTGCGCCGCACCGCCGTGGCGACGCTCACCGAGTACATTCCCGACGGCTATGCCCCCGCGCTGTTCGCCGCGCTCGACGATGCCGATCCCGGGGTGCGCCGCACCAGCGCCGAGGGGATCCGCGAACTGGTCGAGGTGCTGCCGGACCCGGCCGGTGCCGAGCCCTATCTGCAATCCCACGACACGGTGGTGCGGGCCGCCACCGTCTACCTGCTGTCCGCCCGCCGGGCCGGCGCGGCCGGCCAATACCGCCGCGCGCTCGACGATCCCGACCATCGGGTGCGGATCGAGGCGGTGCGCGCGCTGGTTTCGGTCGACGACGTCGACGGGGTCCAGGCGGCCACCCGCGACGAGAGCCGGGAGGTCCGTATCGCCGCGGCCGCCGGCCTGGCCACGCTACGTTCCGGCGTCGCGGCCGTCAGCGCGTTGATCGCCGATGCCGATCCGTTGGTGCGCGCGGCCGCACTCGCGGCCCTCGGCGAATTAGGCTGCAGTCAAGAGGATTTCGCTGCCGTCGAGCGTGCGTTGCAGGCGCCGGCGTGGCAGATCCGCGAGGGTGCGGCTCGGGCGCTCAAGGGCGCCGCGCCTGTACTGGCGGTACCGCGACTGGCCGATGCGCTCTCCGATGCACACCTCGACGTGCGCAAGGCGGCCGTGCTCAGCCTGACCCGCTGGGCCGACCAGGACGCGGCCCGTGACGCGCTGGGCATCGCGCTCAAGGACAGCGACGCCGACGTGCGAGCCTATGCGCGCCGGGCGTTGGACGTCCAGAACGCGTAGTCGGCGACGCGCACGCTCAGCGCAGGGCCATGCCGTAGAGCAGGGCGTCCCGCGGCTCGGGTCCGATCGTGGGGTAGACGGCGTGGCGATCCAGCCGGGCCTCCTGCACAAATCCGGCCCGCTCCAGCAAGTGCGCCGACCGCACGTTGTCGACCGCGCAGGTCGCCCAGACACGCAGCAGCGCGGGGTCGGCACGCAGCGCGCTCAGCAGCATGTCCAGCGCCTCGGACATCAGACCCTTGCCCCACCACTTGCGGCCGATGCAGTAGCCGATCTCGACCGAGTCGGGCGCCGAACGCCGGCAGCTGGTCAGTCCGATGACGTCACCGCTGTGCCGCAGCTCGAGGGCCCAGGTTCGCTCTTCGTCACTGGCGTTGAGTTTCTCGGCGATCACCCGCCGCGTGGTCGCCACGTCGGGATGGGGGGACCACAGCAGATACTTGGTGACCGCACGATCGCGGGCGACCCGTTGGTACAGCGTGCCGGCATCCGCGAGCGTGGGCAGCCGCAGGACGAGCCGCGGGCCGACGATGCGATCGGGTGGGTGGTCGGCCACGGTGCTAAAGGTCGAGTGCTTGATACGTGCGGCGGACGAATTTCGGTTGTACCGCTTGCAGTTTCGCGAGCGTGGTGTTGCCGGCCACGGCCGCCGCAACGTCCGCGGACATGTCCGGCATGTTCTGGACCAGATACAGCAGAACCAGGTCGGCGGCCGGGTCGGCCTGCCACCACGTCCCGTACGCGCCGGGCCAGCTGAACGTCCCGAGCCCGCCCGGCCCGAACAGCGGGGCGCTCTTGGCCGGATCGGTCACCACCGACAGGTTGAGCCCGAACCCGCGGCCGACCCAGTACGGCGCGCCCAGGAAGTCGTGCCGCTTGTGCTCGTCGGTGAGCCGGTCGGTCCGCATCAGGCGCACCGATTCGGGGGACAGGACCCGCACGCCGTCGACCGTCCCGTCGCCGAGCAGCATCCGCACGAACCGGAGGTAGTCGTCGGCCGTCGACAACAATCCGCCGC
Source organism: Mycobacterium sp. 050128 (assembly GCF_036409155.1). Taxonomy (NCBI): domain Bacteria; kingdom Bacillati; phylum Actinomycetota; class Actinomycetes; order Mycobacteriales; family Mycobacteriaceae; genus Mycobacterium; species Mycobacterium sp. 050128. The sequence goes on from NZ_JAZGLW010000004.1 coordinate 469,307, forward strand.
CGGCGTTGGGGAAGCTGGGCGGCGTGATGTGCGGCGGCCCCATCACGTCATGGTGCAGCCGGCTCTGTCCGTCGAGCCGGTACATGGTCGCCGCGCGGCGGCGGCCTTCCGGGGATACGGAGAATCCCGTGTCGGGCATGCCGACCGGGCCCAGCACCCGTTCGTCGAGGACCTGGTCGAACGGCTTGCCGTCGATGCGCGCCGCGATGAGGCCCAGCAAGTCGATGGAATGGCTGTAGGTCATCCGTTCGCCGGGTTGATGCACCAGCGGGAGCTTGGCCAGCTCGCTGACCCACACGTCCGGGCCCTGGTTGAACGGCAGCCGCAGGTAGGCCCGCGAGATCGGCCCGGATACCGAGAATCCGTAGGCCAGGCCGCTGGTATGGGTCAGCAGATCCTCGATCAGGATCGCTCGGTTGACGGGGTGGGTGCGGTCCAGCGGACCGTGCCGGTCGTCGAGCACCCGCAGGTCGGCCAGCTCCGGTACCCAGTGCGCGACCGGGTCTTTGAGCGTCAGCTTGCCCTCGTCGACCATGCTCATGATCGCGGCCACCGCGACCGGTTTGGTCATCGATGCGATGCGAAATAGCGTGTCCCGCTGCATCGGCAAGCCGGCGCCGACGTCCCGGTGACCGATCTCGTTGACCTGCAGGACTTCTCCGTGCTGCCATACCACCGTGACCGCACCGGCGAGCAGTCCGGCGTCGCACGCCTCGCGGATGGAGGTCTGATTGACATCGAGATTCACCCGGTCAGGGTAGCCCGCGCCGAGTTAGCCGTTGTGCGCGCGTAGGTCCCAGGACCCCTGTTGGCGCACCGGATGTTGCGGCTGAACAAAGGAACGGAGGTGACGGCGCGTCTGGTGATCCGGTGGCCCGGCGTCGCCGTCGGTATGTTTGCCCCGCGTGTAATCGCCCTGCCACTGGACTTGCTCGCCGGCGGCGAGCCGCGCCAGCTGCTCGATTTGCCTTGCCTTGCTGCGGGAGCCGAGAAAGACCTGATACTTGCGGTGTAGTTCGGCATCGGACTCGATGTTCTTGAGTTCGGGCGCGAACTCTTCGAGCTCGCCGCGGCGTTGCGGGACGATCATGCAGATCGGCTCGTCGGCCTCGAAACGCACCGGCATCAGTTTGCGGGTGAATTTCCAGCTCATGCTGAAACTGGCGCTTGCCCAGTCGGTTTCGACGATGCCCTCCAGCGCGCAGACGGCGTCCTTCGGATAGTTTGCCGGACCGCGGACCAACAGGTTGTACCCCGGGGGAGTGCGAAACAGCATCGGCAGATGCCAGGTCATGATGCCGTTGCCGAAGTGGCTGGTGGGCAGCAGCTGGCCGCTGTGGCGCTGATGGGGTGTGATGATCACGTCCGCGCCGTCTTCCTGACCCATCCACGTCGCGGTGAACGCGCACGGATTGCGCAGCTCCCAGCCACTTTGGTTCGCGATCAGCATCGGCAGACACCGATTCGGCCAACCGGTACGGGTCTTCGACATCTCCGGCATCCACGTCCGGCTGATCGGCGCCGGAACAATCGGGGGCGCGTTGTCACGGGTAGTGAACCCGATCAACGGACGTGGCGTGCCGTTGGGCGTGTCACTCACTTCCGCCAGAGTAAAAGGGCAACCTGGGAATTCCCCAAAACCCGCGTTACGCCCGGTCAGCGCGGGACAACACCCGTTGCCAGCTCATTTCGCCAGTGCGATCCGACCCAAAAGCGCTGTGCGCCTTGGCTGTCAGCGGGCTACCGCTGCTTCTCGTCGGGTGGCTGAGCAAATGGACGAAGGCGGCGACGAGTCTGGTGATCCGGCGCCCCGTCCTCTCCGTCTCGGTGTTTGCCTCGGGTGTAGTCGCCCTGCCAGTCCACTCGTTCACCGGCGGCGACCCGCGCCAGTTGCTCGGCGTGCTTTGTCGCGTCACGTTCGCGAAGGAACAACTCGTGTTTGCGCTGTAACTCTTCGTCGGCCGCGATGGGCCTGATTTCGGGCGCGAACTCTTCGAGCTCGCCGCGGCGCTGCGGGACGATCATGCAGATCGGCTCGTCGACCTCGAATCGCACCGGCATGGATTTGCGGGTGATTTTCCAGTTGATACTGAAACTGGCGCTTGCCCAGTCGGTTTCGACGACGCCCTCCAGCGCGCACACGCCGTCTTTGGGATAGTTTGCCGGTCCGCGGACCAACAGGTTGTAGCCCGGGGGAGTGCGAAACAGCATCGGCAGGCGCCAGGTGAAGATGCCGTTGCCGAAATGGCTGGCGGGCAGGAACTGATCGGCGATGTAACGATCGGGTTCGATCATGACGTCCATGCCCTCTTGGGCGATCCAGGTGGCGGTGAACGCGCATGGATTGCGCAGCTCCCAGCCGCTTTGGTTGGCGATGAGCATCGGCAAACACCGACTGGGCCAACCCTTGTCCGCCTCTGACTGCGCCGTCATCCACGCCCGGCTCGCCGGTGCCGGGGTAATCGGCGGCGCGTTGTCGCCGGTGATGAACCCGATCAGCGGTCGGACCGGCTCGTCGGCGTTGTCACTCACGCGAGTCAGATTAGCTGCGACCCATCGCCATGCCCACGGCGCATGGCGCCGCCGCGCTGCAGGCCTGAGATTTCATAACGGTTTCGGTTGAGCAAAGTTGCTGCAGCTTACCCGCGATGCGCGGACCACTATCTCCGGTCCGGCTATAGCGTTGGTCGTATGGCCGAACTTGTCAGAGATGTGAAGCGCTGTCGCACAGCGCTTCACGTAACCGTGTCGGCAGTGCTGGTTGCCGTCCTCGGACTCGCCATCGCCCCCGAGGCCCGGGCGGCTGCGGCCATGGCGACGTTGCAGGTGGAACATACGTGGCAGACCGGTTTCATCGCCAACTTCAGCGTCACCAATCCGAACATGTCGCCGATGGCCGACTGGAGGCTTGACTTCGACATGCCGGCGGGACAATCCGTCCTGCACGCGTGGAATAGCACCGTTACCCAATCCGGCACGCACTATGTGGTCACCCCAGCGAACTGGGATCGCGAGATCGCGCCGGGCGGTACGGCCACGGGTGGCTTCCGGGGCGTGTTGAGCGGTACCTACACCCCGCCGTCGAATTGTGTGGTCAACGAGCAATATCCCTGCACCGTGGGGTAGCCGTCGAGCGTCATTCGGCGGTGGGTGCACTCGCCGCGTACTCGGAGGCCGGACGCTGGGGCGCCGCGGATGGGCCAGCGGGCCGCGGCGCGGCGTGGGTGCGGACCTGGCGGGGCCACCAGAACCAGCGGCCCAGCAGTGTCGCGGCGGCCGGCATCATGAATGAGCGCACGATCAGGGTGTCGAACAACAAACCGATCATGATCGTGGTGCCGATTTGGCCGACGACGCGCAGATCGCTGGTCCCCATCGCACCCATCGTGAACGCGAACACGAGGCCGGCGGTGGTGACGACGCCGCCGGTGCTCCCCATCGCCCGGATCATTCCCGTCTTGAGTCCCGCGTCGATTTCTTCCCGGAACCGCGCGGCCAGCAGCAGGTTGTAGTCCGATCCGACGGCCAGCATCACGATGATGGCCATCGCGAGCACCAGCCAATGCAGCGGCATGTGCAGCATGTGCTGCCAGATCAGCACCGACAGCCCGAACGACGAGCCCAGCGAGATCGTGACCGTTCCCACGATCACCGCGGAGGCGACCACACTTCCGGTGATCGCCAGCATGATCATGAAGATCAGGCAGAGTGACGCGACCGCGGCGATCATCAGGTCGTACATGGACCCGTCGCGCTCGTCTTTGTCGGTGGACGCCGTGCCCGTCAGATAGATGTTGGCGGCCGCCAGGGGAGTCCCCTTCACGGCCTCGTCCGCGGCCTGCCGGATGCCGTCGATATGTGAAATCCCCTCGGCCGTCGCCGGATCGCCCTTGTGGGTGATGAAGAACCGCGCCGAGCTGCCATCGGGGGACAGGAACATGCTCAGTCCCCGCTTGAAGTCCGGATTTTCGAACGCTTCGGGCGGCAGGTAGAAGAAGTCGTCATTCTTGGCGCCGTCGAAGGCCTGTCCCATCACGGTCGCGTTGCGGGTCAGCGCGTCCATCTGCGTGATCAAACCGGAGAAGGTGCTGGTCGCCGTCTGAGCGAGATCCTTGACGGTCTGCATCGCCGCGATCAGCGGAGGCATCTGCGCCAGCATCTGCGGCATGATCTCGTCGAGTTGATCGGTGTGGTGTGCCAGGTTGCCGACGTCCTCGCTGAGCCGGTCGATGCCGTCGACCCCGTCGAACAACGACCGCAGCGACCAGCACAGCGGAATGTCGAAACAGTGTCGCTCCCAATAGAAATAGCTTCGGACCGGCCGCCACAAGTCTTCGAAATCGGACAGGTGATCCCGCAATTCACCGGTCGTGTCCCGCATCTGCCTGGTATCGCCCGCCATGCCATGCGTCACGTTCGCCAGCTGCCGTGTCAAGTCCTGGATGTGCAACGAGACATCGATCATGTGCTGCAGCTCGGTGGTCATCCGGGACATGTCGGCCACCCGATTCCGCAGATTCTTGAGGTTCTCGATCGTGACGGCACTTTGCGCGCTGATCTGGAACGGGATCGAGGCATGGTCGATCGGCGAGCCCAGCGGCCGGGTAATGCCCTGCACCCGCGCGATACCGGGCGTGTGGAAAATGCTGCGAGCAATCCGGTCCAGGACCAGCATGTCCGTCGGGTTGCGCAGGTCGTGATCGGCCTCGATCATCAACAGCTCGGGCTCCATGCGGGCCGCCGGGAAGTGCCGGTCCGACGCCTGGAAACCGATGTTCGACGGGGTATCGGCCGGCAGGTAGTAGCGCCCGTTGTAGCCCGTCTGATAGCTCGGCAGGGCGATCAGACCGATCAGCGATACCAGGATCGACGCGACGAGCACCGGGCCGGGCCACCGGACGACGATGGTGCCGATCCGGCGCCAACGCCGGGTGCTCACATTACGTTTGGGATCGAACGTTCCGAGTCGGCCGGCGACGACGATGACGGCCGGCGCCAGCGTGAGCGAGGCCACGATCACCACCAGGACGGAGATCGAACACGGCCACCCGAGAGTGTTGAAGACCGGAAGCCGAGTGAAACTCAGGCAATACATCGCCCCGGCGACGGTCAGCCCGGACGCCAGGATCACGTGGGCCGTTCCGTGAAACATGTTGTAGTACGCGGCGTCTCGGTCCATGCCCGCTGCGCGGGCCTCCTGGTAGCGGCCGATCAGGAAGATGACGTAGTCCGTTGACGCTGCTATCGCAAGTGCCACAAGCACATTCACGGCGAAAGTGGATAGGGCGATGACGTCGTTGTTGGCCAGTGTGGCGATGACGCCCTCGGCGGTGAGCAACTCAACGCCCACCGTCAGCAGCACGAACAGCACGGTGGTCAGCGAGCGATACGCGATGAACAGCATCAGCGCGATCACGACCACGGTGATCAGGGTGATCTTCTCCAGGCTGCGGTCGCCATAGGTATGGGTATCGCCGTTGAGCGGACCCGGACCGGTCACGTAGGCCTTGATCCCGGGCGGCGGCGGCACGCTGTCCACGATGCGTTCGACGGCGACGACGGATTCGTTGGCTGCCGAGCTGCTTTGATCGCCGGCGAGGTACAGCTGGACATAGGCGGCTTTACCGTCGGCGCTCTGCGATCCCGCCGCGGTCAGGCTGTCGCCCCAGAAGTTCTCGACATGCTCGACGTGAGCCTTGTCTTCGGAGAGTTTGGCGATCAGCGTGTCGTAAAACCGATGTGCGCTGTCGCCCAGCTTGTCTCGGCCCTCCAGCACCACCATCGCAGTGGTGTCCGAATTGAACTGCTGAAAATTCTTGCCGATGCGCTTCATCGCGATCAGGGATGGCGCATCGTGGGCGCTGTACGAGACGGCATGTGTTCCGGCGACTTCGGACAGCAACGGGGTCGCGGTGTTCAGCACGGCGCACAGTGCCACCCAGAACAGGATGATCGGCAGCGCCAGCCACCGGATTGTCCGGCCGGCGGCAACCGCGCGCCCGCCGTCGCTCATGCGGACTTCACCAGGCAGCTGGTCGCGGCGTCGTGTGAGCTGACGTTAAGTTCATCGCGCACAACACCATTGACGGTGATGCGGCATCCGAGGCTCGCGCTGTCGCCCTGCGCCACTACGTTGGCCACCACGGCACTGAGCGTGGTATCGATGCGCAGCGTCCAGGGCACCGTCGCGTTTTCGACCTCGCGCGGCTGCGCGTCGGCATCCAGATAGTGGATGCTTGCCGTAGCGCCCGGCGGGCCGAAGATCTCGTAGACAACGTGCTTGGGATTGAACGCGACGATCGCGTCGGCATTGCTCTTGTCTGAATCATGTTGATGTGAACCGAAAACCCCGTGCAGCCGAGAAACGATGATGGTACCGACCGTCACCACGACGACCATGACGATCGGTACCCAGATGCGTCGGAGAATGCCGGTCATAGAGCCGTCATCGAGCCAGTCGTGCGCGCAGGGCCCGCACGAATCCGCGGGCGAGGTCCGCCAGGTCGCCATGAACCCACACCACCAGAGCGTCGCCCTCAGCGAACCCCGGGTTGAGTTCGGCGTAGAACCGCACGTCGGGTTCGTGGTCGAGCCGGCGCAGGCGCGACACATCGCGCGGCACCCCGACACCCCGTACCACCCAGGGGCCCTCGCCCACCGGGACGTAGTGCCGGCGCTCTCCCAGCGCACGCACCAACGCTTCGACATGGGCAGGCGTCGGGGTGGTGCGGCTCGGGTACAACCGGGGCATCGTCAGCGCGAATCGGCGGTAGACCGCCGCGGTGGTGCACCGGGTCATATACCCCACCCGCAGGCGTGGATTACGCAATTTGGTGATCAGTCCCTCGCGGAGCAGAAAGAGCGCTCCCGAGGCTCCACCGTGATACCCCGGGCGGAAGAACATGCCCCCGCACAACGCCGCATGGATGCGACCGCAGTGTTCGATCTTCTCGGTGCTGGCGTAGCAGAACCCCGCGAGCTCGTCCTGCGCGCCGTAGAAGAGCGCGAGGCGAACTTCGCCGGCACCGAAGACCGCCAGCCGCTCGAATTCGTCACTCGTGCAGCCGCGCATCGTTTCGGAGTAGATGGCGTAGAGCCGATCGACCAGTGCGGCTCGCTGCCCGGGCTGCAGCGATTGCGATCGCAGGTACCGCCTGCGGACGATCGCTTTGGCCGCGGTGGGGGGCTGCGGAGTGCTGGGAGCCATGACGTGCGCGCAATCGATCTGGCCCGGCGGTGCCGTGGCACACGACTCAATAGCATGCGAACTCGCGCTGCGCATGGAAACTCCTATTCGGATTTAAAAAAGGCGGACAAGTGAGGGGTTTGCTCGCCCGCGCTAGGAATCCTTGCATTAGGCGCGAAGGTTTGCAACTGATAATTCTTGGTGAATTCACGTCGTCGCGTTAATGAAGTCGGCGGCGGAATGCGCTTGCATCGGCCTTCGTCGCGGCCGCGGCCACGACGGCTTGAAAACCGTTTATTGCCAGCTGAATTTAGATAACGGGCATCGACGTGGCCCGGCGCGCGGCATCCTCGAGCCCGATGATTAGCCCGTTAAACTACTTGTCGATCGTTGGTAACCGGGTATTCCGCTGGTATTGCCCTGAGTGGCTGCGAATTCTCGCTGTTGTACGTAGATTGAACAGGTTAGCTATTCATGTGTATTGCGCCGTATTGCGATTATTCGGTGAAGCGCGGATAGCCATTTTTGTTTCGGCGAAGTAGCGCGGTCATCACAGCCCGCCCCGGAGCACCGGGCGCGTCCCCCGTCGTCGGGCGAGCCGCGAAATGCTACGCTGCCCGACAGTCGACATCCTTTAACGATCCGTCCGGAGAGGCGGAGAAGGAGGTCAGGGTTTCGCATGAGTGCCGCGGGTGATTCCGCATCCGGCCGCGAATTGATGTCGGCGGCCGACGTCGGCCGAACGATTTCCCGTATCGCCCATCAGATCATCGAAAAGACCGCGCTCGATGGTCCCGACGCGCCACGCGTGGTGCTGTTGGGTATCCCGACCCGCGGGGTGACTCTGGCCGCGCGGCTGGCCGCCAACATCGGTGAATTCTGCGGCGTCGACGTCGGTCATGGCGCGCTCGACATCACTTTGTACCGTGACGATTTGATGACCAAGCCGCCCCGGCCGCTGGAGGTCACCTCGATCCCCGCCGGCGGCATCGACGACGCACTCGTGATTCTCGTCGACGACGTGTTGTATTCCGGTCGCTCGGTGCGCTCCGCGCTCGACGCGCTGCGCGACGTGGGCAGACCGCGAGCCGTACAACTGGCGGTCCTGGTCGACCGCGGCCACCGCGAGCTGCCGGTGCGCGCCGACTACGTGGGTAAGAACGTGCCGACCGCGCGCAACGAGAGCGTGCACGTGCAGCTGCGCGAGCACGACGATCGCGACGGCGTCGTCATTGGGAGGGACTCCGAATGAAGCCAGAGTCATGACCAGACATCTGCTGGCCGCCGGCGACCTCAGCCGCGACGACGCCACGGCGATCCTCGACGACGCCGACCGGTTCGCCCAGGCGCTGGTCGGGCGCGAGGTCAAGAAACTCCCCACCCTGCGCGGGCGCACCGTGGTCACGATGTTCTACGAGAACTCCACCCGCACCCGGGTGTCGTTCGAGGTGGCCGGGAAGTGGATGAGCGCCGACGTGATCAACGTCAGCTCGTCCGGGTCGTCGGTGAGCAAAGGGGAGTCGTTGCGCGACACCGCATTGACGCTGCATGCGGCCGGTGCCGACGCGCTGATCATCCGGCATCCGGCCTCTGGGGCCGCGCACCTGCTGGCCGACTGGACCGCGCACTCCAACAGCGAACACGGTGGCCCATCGGTGATCAACGCCGGCGACGGCACCCACGAACATCCGACGCAGGCGCTGCTGGACGCGCTGACCATCCGCCAGCGCCTCGGCGAGATCGAGGGCCGGCGCGTGGTGATCGTGGGCGACATCCTGCACAGCCGGGTCGCGCGCTCCAACGTGATGCTGCTGGCCACGCTCGGCGCCGAGGTGGTGCTGGTGGCGCCGCCGACCCTGCTGCCGGTTGGTGTCGACGGCTGGCCGGCCACGGTGTCCTATGACTTCGACGCCGAGCTGCCCGCCGCCGACGCCGTGCTCATGCTGCGGGTGCAGGCCGAGCGGATGAACGGCGGGTTCTTCCCGTCGGTGCGCGAATATTCGGTGCGCTACGGCCTTTCGGACCGGCGCCAGGCCATGCTGCCCGGCCACGCCGTGGTGCTGCACCCCGGCCCGATGGTGCGCGGCATGGAGATCGCGTCCTCAGTCGCGGACTCGTCGCAATCCGCGGTGCTGCAACAGGTTTCCAACGGCGTGCACGTGCGGATGGCCGTGCTGTTCCACGTACTGGTGGGGGCGGAGGACATCGCGGCATGAGCGTGCTGATCCGCGGCGTGCGGCTCTACGGTGAGGGTGACCGGGTCGACGTCCTCGTCGATGACGGGCAGATCGCCGAAATCGGCCCGGGCCTGGCCATCCCCGACACCGCCGACGTGATCGATGCGACCGGCCAGGTGCTGCTGCCGGGATTCGTGGACCTACACACCCACCTGCGCGAGCCCGGCCGCGAATACGCCGAGGACATCGAAACCGGTTCAGCGGCAGCAGCTTTGGGCGGATTCACGGCGGTGTTCGCGATGGCGAACACCAAACCGGTGGCCGACAGCCCGGTGGTCACCGATCACGTCTGGCACCGCGGCCAGCAGGTCGGCCTGGTGGACGTGCACCCCGTCGGGGCGGTCACCGTCGGGCTGGCCGGCACCGAGCTCACCGAGATGGGCATGATGGCCGCCGGTGCCGCACAGGTGCGGATGTTCTCCGACGACGGCAACTGCGTGCACGATCCGCTGATCATGCGCCGCGCCCTGGAATACGCCACCGGGTTGGGCGTGCTGATCGCCCAGCATGCCGAGGAGCCGCGGTTGACCGTCGGCGCGGTGGCGCACGAGGGGCCCACCGCCGCCCGGCTCGGACTCGCGGGATGGCCCAGGGCCGCCGAGGAATCGATCGTCGCGCGTGACGCGCTGCTGGCCCGCGACGCCGGAGCTCGTGTGCACATCTGCCACGCCTCCACCGCGGGCACCGTCGAGCTGCTGAAATGGGCTAAGGGCCAAGGTATTTCAATCACCGCCGAGGTGACGCCGCATCATCTGCTGCTCGACGACACCCGGCTGGCCGGCTACGACGGGGTGAACCGGGTAAATCCGCCGCTGCGTGAGGCGTCCGACACGGTCGCGCTGCGTCACGCACTGGCCGACGGGGTAATCGACTGTGTGGCCACCGACCATGCCCCGCACGCCGAGCACGAGAAATGCTGTGAGTTCTCCGCGGCCCGCCCCGGCATGCTCGGGCTGCAGACGGCGCTGTCGGTGGTGGTGCAGACGATGGTGGCACCCGGGCTGCTCAGCTGGCGCGATGTCGCCCGGGTGATGAGTGAAAACCCCGCGCGCATAGTCGGATTGCCCGATCACGGCCGGCCGCTGGAAGTGGGGGAGCCGGCCAACCTGACCGTGGTGGACCCGGATGCGACCTGGACGGTCACCGGGGGTGAGCTGGCCAGCCGCTCGGCCAACACTCCGTACGAGTCGATGACCTTGCCGGCCACCGTGACGGCCACGCTGCTGCGCGGAAAGCTCACCGCCCGGGATGGGAAGAGCCCCGCATGAACTCGTCAACGCTGGTGGGGTCGCTGATCTTCGCGGCCGTGCTGGTGGTGGTGATCGCGGTGGTGATCCAGCTGATGATGCTGGGCTGGCGCCGACGCGCCCGGCGCCAGGACGAGCTGATCGGTAACCTGCCCGGCGTGCCCGACATGGTGGGCGCGGCGACGACGACACTGCGCGGCGTCTACCTCGGTTGCACCCTGGCGCCGGAGTGGAACGAACGGATCACCTCGGGGGATCTCGGGTATCGCAGCAGGGCGGTGCTGAGCCGCTACCCCGAGGGAATTCTGCTGGAACGCAGCCGCGCCAACCCGATTTGGATTCCCCAGCAAGAGATTACCGAGGTACGCACCGAGCGTGGCATGGTCGGCAAGGTCGGCGCCCGCAATTCGATACTGGCGATCCGATGGCGGCTGCCGTCCGGTGTCGAGATCGACATCGGGTTCCGGGCCGGCAATCGCGACGAATACAACGGCTGGCTCGAGGAGGCTGCATGACGGCGTGCGCCGACGATGCAGCGCGGAGTAATGAGGAGGAGCGGCGCCCATGACTAAGGCGCAACTGGTACTCGAGGACGGTCGCGTCTTCACGGGTAGGCCGTTCGGAAAGATCGGCCAGACCCTCGGGGAGGCCGTCTTCTCCACGGGCATGTCGGGCTATCAGGAGACACTGACCGACCCCAGCTATCACCGACAGATCGTGGTGGCCACCGCGCCGCAGATCGGCAATACCGGCTGGAACGGCGAGGACGCCGAAAGCCGGGGTGACAAGATCTGGGTCGCCGGTTACGCGGTCCGGGATCCGTCGCCGCGCGCCTCGAATTGGCGTGCCACCGGGACGCTCGAGGACGAGCTGATCCGCCAGCACATCGTCGGGATCGCCGGCATCGACACCCGCGCGGTGGTGCGCCATCTGCGCAGCCGCGGCTCGATGAAGGCCGGGGTGTTCTCCGGTGACGCGCTGGCCGAGCCGGACGAGTTGCTGGACCGGGTGCGCGACCAGCAGTCGATGCTCGGCGCCGATCTGGCCGGCGAGGTCAGCACCCCGGGCGCCTACGTCGTAGAACCCGAAGGGCCGCAGCGATTTACGGTCGCCGCCCTGGACCTGGGAATCAAGACCAACACGCCGCGCAACTTCGCGCGGCGCGGAATCCGCAGCCACGTGCTGCCGGCGTCGGCCACCTTCTCCCAGATCGCCGACCTGCACCCGGACGGGGTGTTCTTGTCCAACGGGCCCGGCGACCCGGCCACCGCCGACCATGTCGTCGCGCTCACCCGCGAGGTACTGAACGCCGGAATCCCGTTGTTCGGCATCTGTTTCGGCAATCAGATCCTGGGCCGGGCGCTCGGCCTGTCCACCTACAAGATGGTCTTCGGTCATCGCGGCATCAACATCCCGGTCATCGACCACGCCACCGGGCGGGTCGCGGTGACCGCGCAGAACCACGGCTTCGCACTCGAGGGGGAGGCCGGCCAGCGGTTCGACACGCCGTTCGGCCAGGCGATCGTCAGCCACACCTGCGCCAACGACGGAGTGGTGGAGGGTGTCAAACTGCTTGATGGACGGGCATTTTCGGTGCAATACCATCCGGAGGCCGCTGCCGGCCCGCACGATGCCGAGTATCTCTTCGACCAATTCGCCGACCTGATGGCTTCCCAAGACAGCGGAAGGGGCCGCTAGTGCCACGTCGCACCGACCTCAATCACGTGCTGGTGATCGGCTCCGGGCCGATCGTCATCGGTCAAGCCTGCGAATTCGACTACTCGGGCACCCAGGCATGCCGGGTGCTGCGGGCCGAGGGCCTGCAAGTCAGCCTGGTGAACTCCAACCCCGCCACGATCATGACCGACCCCGAGTACGCCGACCACACCTACGTCGAACCCATCACCGCCGCCTTCGTGGAGAAGGTGATCGTTCAGCAGGCCGCACGCGGCAACAAGATCGATGCCCTGCTGGCGACCCTGGGCGGGCAGACCGCGCTCAACACCGCGGTCGCGCTGTACGAGAACGGGGCACTGGAGCGCCACGGCGTCGAGCTGATCGGGGCCGACTTCGACGCCATCCAGCGCGGCGAGGACCGGCAGATGTTCAAGGACATCGTCGCCAAGGTCGGCGGTGAATCCGCGCGCAGCCGAGTGTGTTTCACGATGGATGAGGTCCGGGAGACGGTCGAAGAGCTCGGTCTGCCGGTCGTCGTGCGGCCCAGCTTCACGATGGGCGGCCTGGGTTCGGGCATGGCGCGCTCGGTCGAGGAAGTCGACCGGATGGCCGGCGCCGGGCTGGCCGCCAGCCCCAGCGCCAACGTACTGATCGAGGAATCGATTTACGGCTGGAAGGAATTCGAGCTCGAGCTGATGCGCGACGGCAACGACAACGTCGTGGTGGTGTGCTCGATCGAGAACCTCGACCCGATGGGCGTGCACACCGGCGACTCGGTGACCGTCGCGCCGGCCATGACGCTGACCGACCGGGAATACCAGCGGATGCGCGACCTGGGCATCGCGATCCTGCGGGAGGTCGGCGTCGACACCGGCGGCTGCAACATCCAGTTCGCGATCAACCCGACCGACGGCCGGCTGATCGTCATCGAGATGAACCCGCGGGTATCCCGTTCCAGCGCACTGGCTTCCAAGGCCACTGGCTTCCCGATCGCCAAGATCGCCGCCAAGCTGGCCATCGGGTACACCCTCGACGAGATCGTCAACGACATCACCAAGGAAACCCCGGCCTGCTTCGAACCCACCCTGGACTACGTCGTGGTCAAGGCGCCGCGGTTCGCCTTCGAGAAGTTCCCCGGGGCCGACCCCACCCTGACCACGACGATGAAATCCGTCGGCGAGGCGATGGCGTTGGGCCGCAACTTCGTCGAGGCGCTCGGCAAGGTGATGCGCTCGCTGGAGACCGACCGCGCCGGCTTCTGGACGAAGCCCGACGACGAGGGGACCGTCGAGGAGGTGCTGACCCGGCTGCAGACGCCGACCGAAGGCCGGCTGTATGACATCGAGCTGGCGTTGCGGCTGGGCGCCTCGGTGGAGCGGGTCGCCGACGCCGGCGGGGTGGACCCGTGGTTCGTCGCGCAGATCGGCGAGCTGGTGGCGCTGCGCGCGGAGCTGGCCGACGCCCCGGTACTCGACTCCGATCTGCTGCGCCGCGCCAAGCACAGCGGGTTGTCGGACCGCCAGATCGCGGCGCTGCGACCGGAATTGGCCGGGGAGGACGGCGTGCGCTCGCTGCGTGAGCGCCTCGGCATCCACCCGGTGTACAAGACGGTGGACACCTGCGCGGCCGAGTTCGAGGCCAAGACGCCCTACCACTACAGCAGCTACGAACTCGACCCCGCCGCCGAGACCGAGGTCGCCCCGCAGACCGAAAAGCCCAAGGTGCTGATCCTCGGCTCGGGGCCGAACCGGATCGGGCAAGGCATCGAATTCGACTACAGCTGCGTGCACGCGGCAACCACGTTGAGCCAGGCGGGTTTTGAAACCGTGATGGTCAACTGCAACCCCGAGACGGTGTCCACCGACTACGACACCGCCGACCGGCTCTACTTCGAGCCGCTGACCTTCGAGGATGTCCTCGAGGTGTTTCGCGTCGAAGCGGAATCGGCCGCCGGCGGCCCGGGCGTGGTGGGCGTCATCGTGCAACTCGGCGGTCAGACCCCGCTCGGGCTGGCCCAGCGGCTCGCCGATGCCGGCGTTCCGATCGTGGGCACCCCGCCGGAGGCCATCGACCTGGCCGAGGATCGCGGCGCCTTCGGTGACGTGCTGAGTGCGGCGGGACTGCCGGCCCCCAAGTACGGCACCGCAACGACTTTCGCGCAGGCCCGCCGGATCGCTGACGAGATCGGCTACCCGGTGCTGGTGCGGCCGTCCTACGTGCTGGGCGGGCGCGGCATGGAGATCGTCTATGACGACGAGACGCTGAAGAGCTACATCACCCGCGCCACCCAGTTGTCGCCCGAGCACCCGGTACTCGTCGATCGCTTCCTCGAGGACGCGGTCGAAATCGACGTCGACGCACTGTGTGACGGCTCCGAGGTCTACATCGGCGGCATCATGGAGCACATCGAGGAGGCCGGCATCCATTCCGGCGACTCGGCTTGCGCGCTGCCGCCGGTCACGCTGGGCCGCAGCGACGTCGAAAAGGTCCGCCGGGCGACCGAGGCCATCGCGCACGGCATCGGTGTGATCGGGTTGCTCAACGTGCAGTACGCGCTCAAGGACGATGTGCTCTACGTCCTGGAGGCCAACCCGCGGGCCAGCCGCACCGTGCCGTTCGTGTCCAAGGCCACCGCGATCCCGCTGGCCAAGGCGTGTGCCCGGATCATGTTGGGCACCACCATCTCCCAGCTTCGGGAAGAGGGAATGTTGGCGGCCACCGGGGACGGGGCCAACGCCGCCCAGAACGCTCCGATCGCGGTCAAGGAGGCGGTGTTGCCCTTCCATCGGTTCCGTCGCGCCGACGGGTCGGCCATCGATTCGCTGCTGGGCCCGGAGATGAAATCCACCGGCGAGGTGATGGGCATCGACCGGGACTTCGGTACCGCCTTCGCCAAGAGTCAGACCGCCGCGTACGGATCGTTGCCGGCCGAAGGCACGGTGTTCGTGTCGGTCGCCAACCGTGACAAGCGATCACTGGTGTTTCCCGTCAAGCGCCTGGCCGACCTCGGCTTCCGGGTACTGGCCACCGAAGGCACCGCGGAGATGTTGCGCCGCAATGGAATTCCCTGTGACGAGGTGCGCAAGCACTTCGAGGCGCCGCAGCCCGGGCGCCCCGAGATGTCGGCGGTCGACGCGATCAGGGCCGGGGAGGTCGACATGGTGATCAACACGCCCTACGGGAACTCCGGTCCGCGCATCGACGGATACGAAATCCGTTCCGTCGCAGTGTCGGTCAACATTCCCTGCGTGACGACCGTGCAGGGTGCATCGGCCGCCGTGCAGGGCATCGAGGCCGGCATCCGCGGTGATATCGGGGTGCGTTCGCTACAGGAGCTGCACAGCGTGATCGGACGCGGCGTCCCGACCGAAAAGGACGCTCGATGACCGGGTTCGGCGTCCGGTTGGCCGAGGCCAAGGCACGCCGCGGGCCGCTGTGCCTGGGCATCGACCCGCACCCCGAGCTGCTGCGGGCGTGGGAGCTGCCTGTCACCGCCGACGGTGTCGCCAAGTTCTGCGACATCTGTGTGGAGGCCTTTGCCGGCTTTGCCGTCGTCAAGCCCCAGGTGGCCTTCTTCGAGTCGTACGGCTCGGCCGGCTACGCGGTGCTGGAACGCACGATCGCCGCGCTGCGCTCGGCCGGGGTGCTGGTGCTGGCCGACGCCAAGCGCGGGGATATCGGCACGACGATGGCGGCCTACGCCACGGCCTGGGCCGGCGATTCACCGCTGGCCGCCGACGCCGTGACCGCCTCGCCGTACCTGGGGTTCGGCTCGTTGCGCCCGCTGCTGGAAGCCGCCGCAGCGCACGACCGCGGGGTGTTCGTGGTGGCGGCGAGCTCCAACCCGGAGGGTGCGACCGTGCAGCGTGCCACCTTCGACGGCCGCGCGGTGTCCCAACTGGTCATCGACCAGGCGGCGGTGGTCAACCGGTCGTCGAACCCGAACGAGCCCGGGTACGTCGGCGTGGTCGTGGGCGCGACGGTTTTCGAGGCGCCCGACGTCAGCGCGCTGGGCGGGCCGGTGCTGGTTCCGGGCGTCGGCGTGCAGGGTGGCCGTCCCGAGGCCCTGGCGGGCCTGGGCGGGGCCGCTGCGGGCCAATTGCTGCCCGCGGTGGCACGCGAGGTGCTGCGGGCCGGACCGAGCGTCTCGGACCTGCGCGCGGCGGGCCAACGAATGCTGGACTCCGTCGCCTATCTCGGCGTGCAATAGCGGGTCGGTCGGCGCCCCGGGTTAACAGCGTCGGAATCTTTCGCCACCGACTTCCACCCGACTACCAGGTGTTTGTCCGCGCCGCGACACGCGCGACACGCCACGGCAAATCGTGATCCCCCGCACGAGGCCCTGCGGCTATCCATCGGCGTCCATCGCGAC
Source organism: Mycobacterium sp. 050128 (assembly GCF_036409155.1). Taxonomy (NCBI): domain Bacteria; kingdom Bacillati; phylum Actinomycetota; class Actinomycetes; order Mycobacteriales; family Mycobacteriaceae; genus Mycobacterium; species Mycobacterium sp. 050128. Next base: position 486,026 of record NZ_JAZGLW010000004.1, read on the forward strand.
GGTCCTGCACCGGGTCGCCGACACCGCGGCCAACAGGCATGAAACCGCAGGTAGAGGCGATAATCCCGCTCATCGCCCGGACGGCTCGGCGGCCGCTCAGATGCCGAATCCGGGCGTTCTCAGCGATGCCGAAGCATGCGGCGGAGAGCATGTGTGGGCGCGGCACAAGCTGGGCATTTAACCTCGTAACCAGGGGGTCGGGTTAGATTTCGTCAGGAAGCGTGAGTACGGTCGTCTCCGCTGGGACCAAGTGCCCGGCAGAGACACGAGATTGATCTAGATACGGAGGAATCGTGGCCCTTCCCCAGTTGACCGACGAGCAGCGCGCGGCCGCGTTGGAGAAGGCGGCTGCCGCACGTCGAGCACGAGCAGAGCTGAAAGACCGTCTCAAGCGCGGTGGCACCAACCTGACCCAGGTGCTCAAGGACGCCGAGAGTGATGAAGTCCTTGGCAAGATGAAGGTGTCTGCGCTGCTTGAGGCGTTGCCGAAGGTGGGCAAGGTCAAGGCGCAGGAAATCATGACCGAGCTGGAGATCGCTCCGACCCGCCGCCTGCGTGGTCTCGGCGACCGTCAGCGCAAGGCCCTGCTGGAAAAGTTCGGCTCCGCCTAGTTCGCCGACGATGCAGGCCGAAAGGCCTGAGGAGAAGGCGGACCATCAAGCACGGCCGACCTGCGGCGATGCAGGCCAGACGGCGTGCGGGCGCGCCGACTCAGGGGCGCCAGTGAACGTCGACGAGGGACCGGACGCCGAGCACCGCGCACGGCCTGAGCCATCCGGCAAGGGGCGTGTGGTGGTGCTGTCCGGTCCCTCAGCGGTCGGCAAGTCAACAGTGGTTCGGTGCCTGCGCGAGCAGGTACCGAACCTGCATTTCAGTGTCTCGGCCACGACGCGGGCGCCGCGGCCAGGCGAAGTCGACGGCGTCGACTACCACTTCGTCAGTCCCGCCCGTTTCCAGCAACTCATCGACGAGGGCGCCCTGCTGGAGTGGGCCGAAATCCACGGCGGACTGCAGCGATCGGGCACTCCGGCGGCGCCGGTCCGGGCCGCGACCAGCTCGGGATTTCCGGTGCTCATCGAGGTGGACCTGGCCGGAGCCAGGGCGATCAAGAAGGCAATGCCAGAGGCCATCACCGTGTTCCTGGCCCCGCCCAGCTGGGCGGATCTGGAGGCCAGGCTCCTCGGGCGTGGCACCGAAACGCCGGAGGCCATGGCGCGCCGCCTGCAGACCGCCCGGGAGGAACTGGCAGCTCAAGATGACTTCGACCAGGTCGTGGTCAACAGTCAATTGGAGTCTGCGTGCGCGGAATTGGTATCCTTGCTGGTGGGAAACGCGCCTGGGGCGGCTTGAGCCGACTCGTCAGACGCGATCACGAATCAAAGTTTCCAGCTGTTTCAACCGCTCTTCAACGAGACCGAGCGCCAGGAGAAAGTCTTAAGTGAGTATTTCGCAGTCCGACGCGTCGCTGACCGCCGTGGATCAATTCGATCCTTCGGCGGGCGGACCCCGCGCCTACGACACCCCGCTGGGCATCACCAACCCGCCCATCGACGAGTTGCTCGACCGCGTGTCGAGCAAGTATGCGCTGGTGATCTACGCGGCCAAGCGCGCCCGGCAGATCAACGATTACTACAACCAGCTCGGCGAGGGCATCCTCGAGTACGTCGGCCCGCTGGTCGAGCCGGGGCTGCAGGAGAAGCCGCTCTCGATCGCGATGCGCGAGATCCACGCCGACCTGCTCGAGCACACCGAGGGCGAGTAACAGGACGGAGCCGGGCGCTGTGATCAGGTCTGAGAGCCGCTTCAACGAAGAAGGGCCGGCGTAGGTGGATCGCAAGCGGATCGTCGTCGGTGTCTCCGGCGGTATCGCCGCCTACAAGGCGTGCACCGTCGTCCGGCAGCTCGCCGAGGCGGGCCATGAGGTCCGCGTCATCCCGACCGAATCCGCGCTGCGCTTCGTCGGCGCCGCCACTTTCGAGGCCCTGTCCGGGCAGCCGGTGCATACCGGTGTCTTCACCGACGTCCCCGAGGTGCCGCACGTCCGGCTCGGCCAGCAGGCCGACCTGGTCGTGGTGGCGCCGGCCACCGCGGACCTACTGGCCCGCGCGGTGCACGGCCGCGCCGACGATCTGCTGACCGCGACGCTGCTCACGGTGCGATGTCCGGTGCTGTTCGCCCCGGCGATGCACACCGAGATGTGGTTACACCCGGCCACCGTCGACAATGTGGCGACATTGCGCCGTCGGGGCGCTGTTGTGCTGGAACCGGCGTTTGGACGGCTCACCGGCGCGGACAGCGGCAAAGGACGGCTTCCGGAGGCCGAAGAGATCACCACCCTGGCTCAGCTGCTGCTGGAGCGCGGCGACGCGCTGCCCTACGACCTGGCCGGCCGCAAGCTCCTGGTGACCGCCGGCGGCACCCGCGAGCCGATCGATCCGGTCCGTTTCATCGGCAACCGCAGCTCCGGCAAGCAGGGCTACGCCGTCGCACGGGTCGCCGCCCAGCGCGGCGCGGAGGTCACGCTGATCGCGGGCCACACCGTCGGGCTCATCGACCCGGCCGGCGTCGAGGTGGTGCACATCAGCTCGGCGCAGCAGCTCGCCGACGCGGTGTCGAAGCACGCGCCCGCCGCCGACGTGTTGGTGATGGCGGCCGCGGTCGCTGACTTCCGGCCCGCGCACGTTGCCGCCGCGAAGATAAAAAAGGGTCTCAACGATGCCGACGACGCCCCGACCATCGAGTTGGTGCGCAACGACGACGTGCTGGCCGGCGCGGTCCGCGCGCGAGCGCACGGGGAGCTGCCCAACATGCGGGCCATCGTCGGATTCGCCGCCGAGACCGGCGACGCCAACGGCGACGTGCTGTTCCACGCGCGAGCGAAGTTGCGGCGCAAGGGATGTGACCTGCTGGTGGTCAACGCGGTTGGCGACGGCAGGGCGTTCGAGGTGGACAGCAACGACGGCTGGCTGTTGACGTCCGACGGAACCGAGGCCGCGCTGCAGCACGGATCGAAGACACTGATGGCCAGTCGCATCGTTGACGCCATCGTCACTTTTCTGCAGGGCGAGAGCGGATAGCCCGCGCAATGCGCCCAGCGGATGGTTGCTAGAAAGGTTGCAATCACGACCGGCTTCGCCGGTCGGGCTGCAGACCGCTTAAAATAATTTGTCTAACTAACGTTTAGGCAAGACGGAAGGATGGCAGGGTGAGCGAAAAGGGTCGGCTGTTTACCAGTGAGTCGGTGACCGAGGGGCATCCCGACAAGATCTGCGACGCGATCAGCGACTCGGTCCTCGACGCGCTTTTGGCGGAGGATCCGCGCTCACGGGTCGCGGTCGAGACGCTGGTGACCACCGGGCAGGTGCACGTGGTCGGCGAGGTCACCACGACCGCCAAGGCGGCGTTCGCCGACATCACCAACACGGTGCGCGCGCGCATCCTCGAGATCGGCTACGACCACTCCGACAAGGGCTTCGACGGCCTGACCTGCGGTGTGAACATCGGTATCGGCGCGCAGTCGCCCGACATCGCCCAGGGCGTCGACACCGCCCACGAAGCCCGCGTCGAGGGCGCGGCGGACCCGCTGGACTCCCAGGGCGCCGGCGACCAGGGTCTGATGTTCGGGTACGCGATCAACGACACCCCGGAGCGGATGCCGCTGCCCATCGCGCTGGCCCACCGGCTGTCGCGCAAGCTCACCGAGGTCCGCAAGAACGGGACGCTGCCGTACCTGCGTCCCGACGGCAAGACGCAGGTCACCATCGCCTACGAGGACGACGTCCCGGTCCGGCTGGACACCGTGGTCGTCTCCACCCAGCACTCCGACGGCATCGACCTGGAGAAGACGCTGGACCCCGACATCCGTCGGCACGTGCTGCAGACCGTGCTCGAGGAGCTGGCGCACGACACGCTGGACTCGTCGTCGACGCGGGTGCTGGTCAACCCGACCGGCAAGTTCGTCCTCGGCGGGCCGATGGGTGACGCGGGCCTGACCGGCCGCAAGATCATCGTCGACACCTACGGTGGCTGGGCGCGCCACGGCGGCGGCGCCTTCTCCGGCAAGGATCCGTCCAAGGTGGACCGGTCGGCGGCGTACGCGATGCGCTGGGTGGCGAAAAACATCGTTGCGGCCGGGCTGGCGGAGCGCGTCGAGGTGCAGGTGGCCTACGCGATCGGCAAGGCCGCCCCGGTCGGGCTGTTCATCGAGACGTTCGGCACCGCGACGGTCGACCCGGTCAAGATCGAGAAGATCGTGCCCGAGGTGTTCGACCTGCGGCCCGGCGCGATCGTTCGCGACCTGGACCTGCTGCGCCCGATCTACGCCCAGACCGCCGCGTACGGCCACTTCGGCCGTACCGACATCGAGCTGCCGTGGGAGCAGCTGAACAAGGTCGACGACCTCAAGCGCGCCATCTAGCCCGGCAGCGGGTGGTCGGCGTCCAGCGCGGGCAGTCCGTCGATGCTGTGCAGATTGCGGTCGATGGAGCGCTCGTAGGTCGCGGCGCTCGCCTTGGCGTGATAGGTCTCGAGCACCGGCCGTTCGTCGACGAGCTCGTAGTACGGCACCGCGTATCCGCAGGCGTCGGCGATCCGCTCGACGTCGACGACGATCGCGGCCCGCACGCCCGCATGCTGGCCGCCGAAATGGTTTAGCAGACTGGGGAATTCGGCGTCGTCCGGGCGCACGACACGTCCGGTGCCGAACAGTCGCAGGATCCGCGAGTTTCGGGTGAATGAGCAGAACATCAGGGTGATCCGGCCGTTGTCGCGCAGGTGGGCGATCGTTTCCACGCCGCTGCCGAACAGGTCGAGGTAGGCCACGCGGTGATCGTCGAGTACCGCGAAGGTGTCGCGATATCCCTTGGGGGAGAGGTTGATTCGGCCGCCTTCGGAGGGTGCGGTGGCGACGAAGAACATGGCCTGGCTGTCGATGAATTCGCGCAGCGACTCGTCGAGACGCGAAAACTCCTTGGTCACGCGTGCAGCTTAGCCGGTGGTGAATCGGTAGTCTTCGAGGTCGAAACGACGGCTGCGCCAGTAGGCCTGCACCGTGGTGGCCGGACGGAGCGGCACGTCACCGTTCTTGTCGAAGTAGTAGCTGTTGGCCAGTTGGCAGCTGTCCTGCCAGAAGATCTGGCGGTGCCGCTTGCGCATCATCTCCTCGAAGTAGCGGCTGTTGGCGGCTTCGGTCACCTCGACGCGTGCCGCGCCGGTGCGCCGGGCCCGCTTCAGGCACCGGACGATGTGGTGGGTCTGCGTCTCGATCAGCGCGAAATACGAAGAGCCGACGTAGCCGTACGGGCCCATGACGCAGAACATATTCGGGAACCCCGGAACGCTGACGCCCTCATAGGCCTGCAGCCGGTGCGAGTCCCAGAACTCGGTCAGCGTGCTGCCGCCGATTCCGGTGATCGAGAAGGTCGGCATGTGGTCGGCGTCCATCACCTTGAAACCGGTCGCCAGCACCAGCACGTCGATCTCGTGATTCTCGCCGTCGGTGGTGGCGACCGCCCCCGGCGTGATCTTGTCGATCGGCTCGGTGACCAGCCGCACGTTGTCCCGGTTGAACGTGGCCAGATATCCGTTGTGGAAGCCCGGTCGTTTGCAGCCGACCGCGTATTGCGGGGTGAGTTGCTCGCGCACCTGCGGGTCATCGACCTGTTGACGCAGGTAACGGCGACCGGCGACTCCCATCCGCCTGGCCAGTGGGAAGACGGTGAAGTACTGGGCGGCGATCGTGAAGGTCAGCTCGACGAACGCCTGGCTGAGCAGCCGCTGGGCGACTTTACCGCCGGGGATGCGCATCGCGGCGCGCAGCGGCGCGGGCAGCGGAACGTCGAATTTGGGGAAGCACCAGATCGGCGTGCGCTGAAATACGGTGAGCTGGTCGACAATTGGCGCGATCTCCGGGATGACCTGCACGGCCGAGGCGCCGGTCCCGATGACCGCGACGCGCTTGCCGGTCAGGTCCTTGCTGTGATCCCAGCGTGCGGTGTGCATGGTGATGCCGTCGAAGGAGTCCACGCCGTCGATGTCGGGCAGGTTCGGCACCGTCAGCACGCCGCTGGCGCTGATCAGAAACCTTGCCGTCAGTTCTCCCCCGGGATCGGTCTGCACGCGCCACACCGCCCGCTCGTCGTCGAATGCGGCGGAAATGACCTTGGTGTTCAACCGAATCCGCGATCTGATGCCGTATTTGTCGACGCAGTGTTCGGCGTAGGCCTTCAGCTCCCGGCCCGGCGCGTAGGTGCGCGACCAATGCCGGCTCTGCTCGAACGAGAACTGATAGGAGAACGACGGAATATCCACGCCGATCCCGGGATAGGTGTTCCAGTGCCAGGTCCCGCCGACTCCGTCGCCGGCCTCGATCACGAGGTAATCGGAGAGTCCGGCCTTGTCGAGCTTGATCGCGGCGCCGATGCCGGAGAATCCGGCTCCGACGATCACGGTGTGGTAGTCGGGCTGCATCTGCTAGGGGTACAGCGCCTTCCGTAGCGCCGTCAACCCGCGGTCGGTGGCCGCGGCAGCCGCGGGGATCACCGGGGCGAAGTTGACGAAGCCGTGGACCAGGGTCGGCTCGTTGCTCAGCTCCGCCGCAACGCCCGCCGCACTGAGCATCTCGGCATAGCGCGCACCGTCGTCGCGCAGCGGGTCGTGTTCGGCGATGCCGATGAAGGCCGGCGGCAAACCCGACAGGTCGGCGTTGGCCGGCGCAAGCGTGGCGGGCAACACCGTCGGGTCGGTGACGTCGATCTCCGGGGGCAGGTACCAGGTGAGGAAGGCCTCGATCACCTCTCGGTCCAGGATGGGCGCGAAGGCGTTCTCGGTGTGCGACGGCAGCGAAAGATCCGCGGTCACTACCGGATACCACAGCAGCTGGAACACCAGATCCGGCCCGGCGTTGTCGCGGGCCAGCACGGCCAGAACCGCGGCCAGGTTGCCGCCCGCCGAATCCCCGGCCACCGCAATGCGGCTCGGGTCGCCGCCCAGCGCGCCGGCGTGCGCGCCGACCCACTGCAGCGCGGCCCAGGCGTCGTTGACCCCGGCGGGATACGGATGCTCCGGCGCCAGCCGGTAGTCCACGGACACCACGATGGCCTCGGCGCCGACCGCGTGTGCGCGGGCGACGTGGTCGTGGGTGTCCAGGTCGCCCAGACAAAAGCCACCGCCGTGGAAGAAGACGACGACGGGGTAGGTCTCGGCCGGCGTGGGCGGCCAATAGATCCGGACCGCAATGTCGCTGCGCTCCCCGTGGCCGATGGTTCGGTCTTCAATCCGCAGGTCGGGCACCAATTCCGGCGGCACCTTGAGCATCTTGAGCCGCTCGCGCGCGAGCTCGACGCCATCGTCCGCGTTGAACGTCGTCGGGAACAGATCGAGCAACGCTTTCAACGTCGGATCGATCTCAGGCCGGGCGGTGTGCTCAATCATTCGTCCACCGTACGCCCGCTGTTCACCTATACAGCGCATTCCTTAGCGCCGCGAGCCCCCGGTCCGACCCGGCCGTGGCGGCGGGAACCACGCCCGCATAGCCGAGGTAGCCGTGCACCATCGTCTCGGCGTTGTGCACCTCGGCGGGTACGCCCGCGGCGGCCAGCGCCTTGCCGTAGGTGATGCCGTCGTCGCGCAGCGGGTCGTAGCCGGCGACGCCGATGTAGGCCGGTGGCAGGCCGGCCAGGTTCTTCGCCCGCCCCGGCGCCATTCCCACCGGCGGATTGGACAAGTCGAGATCGCCTGCGTACCAACGAGAGAACTGCGCGATCGCCCGGGTGTCCAGAATCGGCGCGGTCGCATTTTCGGCGAACGACGGCAGCGACTGGTCCCACATCACCGACGGATACCACAACAGCTGGAAGACAATCGACGGTCCGCCCTCGTCGCGAGTCTGCTGGGCGACCGCCGCGGCGATGTTGCCGCCCGCCGAATCCCCCGCAACGGCCAGCCGATCGGTGTCGGCCCCCAGCTCGGCACCGTGCTCGGCGACCCACTGCGTTGCCGCCCAAGCGTCTTCGACCGCAGCGGGATACGGATGCTCGGGAGCCAGCCGGTAGTCCACGGACACCACGATCGCGTCGGCGCCCACCGCGTGCTCGCGGGCGGTGCCGTCGTGGGTGTCCAGGTCGCCGATCACGAACCCGCCGCCGTGGAAGTAGACGACGACGGGCAGCATGGCGTCACCGGAATCGGTTGGCGGCCAATAGATTCTGATGGCGATAGCACCAGCCGAGCCGTCGATGGTGCGGTCCTCGACGCGCAATTCGGGGTGCACCGGCCGGCGCGGCAGATCGCGGAACCGCTGGCGCGCAGCGTCGATGCCGTCGTCGGTGGATAGCCGGAACGGAACCGCGTCGAGTACCTTCAGCAAGATGGGGTCGATAGGAGGTTTCTCGTCGGCTTTGTCGAAGCTGGGCATGGAGGTACCGTACGCACCCCGCGTGCTGGCCGGCTGCTGGGTGGCGGCCTGCTGGGCGGGCATCGCCTACGGCGTGTACCTGACCGTGATCGCGGTGCAGTCCCCACCGGGAACCGAGCTCACCGGGCATTGGGTGCTGCAGCCGCCGTTCAAGGCGTTGATGGCCGTGCTGCTGACCGTCGCCGCGTTCGCGCATCCGATCGTCAGCGAGCGGCGCTGGCTGATGGCCGCCATGCTGCTCTCGGCCACCGGCGACTGGCTGCTGGCGATCCCGTGGTGGACGATGTCATTTGTCTTGGGGCTGGCGGCATTTCTGTGCGCACACCTGTGCATCATGGGCGCGCTGGCTCCGTTAGTGGTCAAAGAGTCGCTGACGCGGACTCGCATCGCGGTGATGGCGGTGCTGTGCGTGACGGCGATCGCGCTGCTGGGCTGGTTCTGGCCGCACCTGGGTCCGCAGAACTTGACGGTCCCGGTGACGGTGTACGTGGTGGTGCTGACCGCGATGGCGTGCACCGCGATAGCGGCCCGGCTGCCGACGATCTGGGTGGCGGTGGGGGCGGCGTGCTTCATGGGGTCGGACACGATGATCGCGATCGGCCGGTTCATCCTGGGCAATGAGGCCCTGGCGGTGCCGATCTGGTGGCTGTATGCAGCGGCCCTGATCCTGATCACGGCGGGGTTCTTCTTCGGTCGTGACGTTGCCGCCTCTGACAATGACCGCGAGCCTGTCGAGGGCTGACTGTCGGTGGTTGCCGCTACGGTGTGGCCACGGACGGTAACGATGTGGGTTGACAACACTTTTGGCGACTCGAGGGCGCGGTGAGTACCCCGCGCGCACCCCTTGACGTGGAACCGATCGCCCGGGTGCTGCCGATGCTGTCGGTGCCGCACCTGGATCGCGAGTTCGATTACCTGGTGTCGGCCGAGCAATCCGACGACGCCCAGCCGGGGGTCCGAGTGCGGGTCCGGTTCCACGGCCGTCTGGTCGACGGGTTCGTGCTGGAGCGCCGCAACGACACCGACCACGTCGGCAAGCTGGGCTGGCTGGATCGCGTCGTGTCCGCCGAACCGGTGCTCACCCCGGAGATCCGCCGGCTGGTCGATGCCGTCGCGGCGCGTTACGCCGGGACCCGCCCGGACGTGTTGCGGCTGGCCATCCCGGCCCGGCACGCCAGGGTGGAGCGGGAACCCACGGCGATCGGGCCGCCACCGGTCGTGGCGCCCGTCGACCCGTCCCGTTGGGAGGTCTACGGGCGCGGCGATCAGTTCCTGACCGCGTTGGTCGAGTCGCGGGCAGCGCGTGCCGTGTGGCAGGCGCTGCCGGGGGAGCAATGGGCTGACCGGTTCGCCGAGGCGGCCGCGCAGACGGTCCGCAGCGGGCGCGCGGCGCTGGCGATCGTGCCCGATCAGCGGGATCTGGACGCGCTGTGGCTGGCGACGACCGCCCGGATCGACGAGGACAGCGTGGTCGCGTTGTCCGCGGGACTGGGACCGGCGGCGCGCTACCGGCGCTGGCTGGCGGCGTTGCGGGGTCAGGCGCGGCTGGTGATCGGCACGCGCAGTGCGGTTTTCGCGCCGCTGAACGACCTGGGGCTGGTCATGGTCTGGTCCGACGCCGACGACAGCCTGGCCGAGCCGCGGGCGCCCTACCCGCATGCCCGCGAGGTAGCGATGCTGCGTGCGCATCAGGCGCGGTGCGCCGCGCTGATCGGTGGCTACGCCCGCACCGCCGAGGCCCAGGCCCTGGTGCGCAGCGGCTGGGCCCACGACATCGTCGCGACGCGGCCGGTGGTGCGGGCCCGCACGCCGCGGGTGGTCGCCCTCGACGACACCGGCTACGCCGACGAACGCGACCCGGCGGCGCGCACCGCGCGGATTCCGTCCATCGCGCTGCGCGCCGCCCGGTCTTCGCTTCAGGCGGGGGCGCCGGTGCTGATCCAGGTGCCGCGCCGGGGTTATGTCCCGTCGCTGGCCTGCGGGCGCTGCCGCGCCATCGCCCGGTGCCGGCATTGCACCGGGCCACTTTCGTTGCAGGAGCGCGGACCCGCGGCGGTATGCCGGTGGTGCGGACGCGGCGAGCCGGCGCTGCGGTGTGCCCGGTGCGGGTCGGACGCGGTCCGCGCGGTGGTGGTCGGGGCCCGGCGCACCGCCGAGGAGCTGGGCCGCGCGTTCGCCGGTACGCAGGTCATCACCTCCTCGGGCGATGCGATCGTGGCCGAGGTCGCCGCCCATCCGGCGCTGGTGGTCGCCACGCCGGGCGCCGAACCCCGCGCGGACGGCGGGTATGGCGCGGCGCTGCTGCTCGACACCTGGGCACTGCTGGGCCGTCAGGATTTACGCGCCGCCGAGGATGCGCTGTGGCGCTGGATGAGTGCGGCGGCGCTGGTGCGGGCCCGCGGCGACGGCGGTGTGGTGACGGTGATCGCCGACTCATCCATTCCCACAGTGCAATCGCTGATCCGATGGGATCCGGTGGGCCACGCCGAGAGCGACCTGACGGCGCGCAGCGAGGTCGGGCTGCCACCCAGCGTCCACATGGCGGCCATCGACGGCAGCACCGACGCGGTGACGGCATTGCTGGACGAGGCCCACTTGCCCGCCGGCGCCGAGCAGCTCGGGCCGGTCGAGCTGCCGCCCGGGGTGCGACGTCCGCCGGGCACCCCGGCCGGCGTCCCGGTGATCAGGATGCTGGTGCGCGTGCGCCGCGAGCAGGGTCTGGAGTTGGCGGCGAGCCTGCGCCGCGGCGTCGGCATGCTCAGCGCCCGGCAATCCCACGAACCGGCCCGGGTGCAGATCGACCCGCCGCAGATTGGCTAGCTCGATTTTGCTGTCGTGCCGGCGACGCAAACCCGTGAGGTTGGTGAACTGGTCGTCCTACCGTTTTCGGCTTCGCTGGGCGAATCGCCTACCGTAGCGATAGTATTCATGAGCAATAGTTCCTTCCTACGGCATTCGTAGGCTGTCGACGGCCTTAGAAAAAGGGGAGCCACGATGTCCACGGAACACACGATGGAAGCCGGCGAGTCGCTGGACGTCATCACCGATGCGTTGCTCACCGCGTCGCGGTTGCTGGTCAGCATGTCTGCCCGGTCAATTGAGCAGGTCGACGAGAACATCACCATCGCACAGTTCCGCACCCTGGTGATCCTCTCCAACCGGGGCCCGGTCAACCTGGCCACGCTGGCCAACCTGCTGGGCGTGCAACCGTCGGCCACCGGACGCATGGTGGACCGGCTCGTCGCCGCCGGGCTGATCGACCGGCTGCCGCACCCCACGTCCCGGCGTGAGCTGATCGCCGCCCTGACCAAGCGGGGCCGCGAGGTGGTGCGTCGGGTCACCGCTCATCGACGCGCCGAAATCGCCGCCATCGTCGAGAAGATGCCGGCCGCCGAGCGTCACGGGCTGGTGCGGGCCCTGACGGCCTTCACCGCGGCCGGCGGAGAGCCCGACGCCAACCTCGACATCGACCTATGAAGGGCCTCAAACCTTTTCGGCGGTGAACAGGAGATATTCCCAGCGCATCGTGCCACCGGCCAGGTATTCCTCGGCCAATTCGATCAGTTGCGCGTCCAGCTCGGCGGCCAGCACCCGATTGCCGCTGATGTTGGCGTAGGCCTCGATCGTCGGGCCGTAGTGATTCTTGAAGTATTCGTGAACGGCTGTGGCACAGTCGAATCGGTTGACCTCCAGCATGCCCCGCACCGCTGCGACACGACGGGTGCGATCGCTGAGCAATCCGGCGACATAGCTTTCGCGTCCCCATAGGGCCGCTGGAGCGACGGCCGGCGAGAGACTGGGGCGGTAGGGCCTGATCGTCGCCAGCATCCGGCCGAAGAAACCCTGTGGGGTCCAGCTGATCACGCCGATCGTTCCGCCGGGCCGGCAGACCCGGGCCAGTTCGTCGGCCGCGAGCTGGTGATTGGGCGCGAATTGCACACCGATCGCCGACATCACGACGTCGAACTCGCCGTCGCCGAACGGCAGCGCATGCGCGTTGGCTTCCCGGTAGTCCAGCGTCAGCCCTTGCGCCGCGGCCCGCGCTTGGGATCGCGCCAGCAGTTCCGGTGTGAGATCGGTGGACACGACGGTGGCGCCCGTTTTGGCGGCGGGCAGCGAGATATTGCCCGAGCCGGCTGCGACGTCGAGCACCCGGACACCGGGGCCAATGCCGGTGGCAGCGACCAGAATCGGGCCCAGGGGAGCCATCACCTCCTCGGCCATCAACGCATAGTCGCCCAGCGCCCACATGGCGCGATGGGTGGCCGCAAGGTCTTCCGGGATGGTCACGTCGAGAGTCATCAGTCCTCCTGGGTATTCGGAACAGAGCTGCGCACCCGACGTCGTTGTCGTCGGCGGCACCGGCCGCCGTGAGTATGTCCGCTAGAAACAGTATGCATGCGCAATTATCCGTCCGCCAGTAGCCTTGCTTACCGCGGTTCTTAGACTGTCCGGGTGCGTCTCGTCTTCGCCGGCACCCCCGAACCCGCGCTGCCCGCGCTGCGCCGCCTCATCGAGTCACCTCGTCACGAGGTCGTTGCGGTGCTGACCCGCCCCGACGCCGCGTCCGGGCGGCGCGGCAAGCCGGAGCCGTCACCGGTGGCCCGCGAGGCACTCGACCGCGGCATTCCCGTGCTACGCCCGGAGCGGCCGAACTCGCCGGAGTTCGTCGCCGAACTCTCGGAGTTCGCACCGCAGTGCTGTCCGGTGGTGGCCTACGGCGCGCTGCTGCGCGACGGCTTGCTCGCCGTCCCCCCGCACGGCTGGGTGAACCTGCACTTTTCGTTGCTGCCGGCCTGGCGCGGTGCGGCGCCCGTCCAGGCCGCGATCGCCGCGGGGGACGCGATCACCGGGGCGACGACGTTTCGGATCGAACCCAGCCTGGACTCCGGACCGGTGTACGGCGTCGTGACCGAGACGATTCGGCCGACGGACACCTCGGGTGATCTGCTTGAACGACTTGCCATTTCGGGTGCGGCCCTGCTTTCGGCCACGCTGGATGGTATTGCCGACGGGAAACTGACCCCGCAACCGCAACCGTCCGACGGCGTCAGCATTGCGCCGAAGATCACCGTCGAGGAAGCCCGGGTGCGCTGGGATCTGCCGGCCGCGGTGATCGAGCGCCGGATCCGCGCCGTCACACCCAACCCGGGCGCCTGGACGACGATCGGCGACCTGCGGATCAAACTGGGGCCGGTGCACATCGATACGGATGTTCCAGAGTCATTGCCGCCCGGCGTAATTCAGGTGGACCGCAAGAACGTGCGCGTCGGCACCGGCTCGGAACCGGTGCGGCTGAGCCAGATTCAACCGCCCGGCAAGAAACTCATGAACGCCGTCGACTGGGCCCGCGGCGCCCGCCTCGACGCCGCCGCGCGGGCCTCATGAGCCCAGCACCGAATCAGCGCCGGCCGCCCAAAAGACGCAAGCCACTGGATCCGGCCCGGGCCGCCACCTTTCAGGTGTTGCGGGCCGTCAGCGAGCGCGACGCCTACGCGAACCTGGCCCTGCCCGCGCTGCTGCGCGAGCGCGGTATCACCGGACGCGACGCGGCGTTCGCCACCGAGCTGACCTACGGCACCTGCCGCACCCGCGGCCTGCTCGACGCGGTCATCGGCGCCGCCGCCGAACGTCCGCCGGAGGCGATCAACCCGGTGCTGCTCGACCTGCTGCGGATGGGCACCTACCAATTGCTGCGCACCCGGGTCGACGCGCATGCCGCGGTGTCCACCACCGTCGAACAGGCTGGTATCGAATTCGATTCGGCGCGAGCCGGTTTCGTCAACGGCGTACTGCGGACGATCTCCGGGCGTGACGAGAAGTCCTGGGTGGACGAGCTGGCCCCCGACCCGGCGCGCGATCCGGTCGGCCACGCCGCGTTCGTGCACGCGCATCCGCGCTGGATCGCCCAGGCGTTCGCCGACGCACTGGGTGCCGACGCCGGTGAACTCGAGGCGGCTCTTGCCAGCGACGACGAACGACCCCAGGTACACCTGGCCGCGCGCCCGGGCGTGCTCGGCGCGGCGGAACTGGCCTCCGAATTGGGCCTAGCGGTCGGCGGCACCGTCGGTCGCTACTCGCCGTACGCGGTGTACCTGCCGGGTGGCGACCCCGGGCAGCTGGCCGCGGTGCGCGAGGCGCGAGCGCTGGTTCAGGACGAGGGCAGTCAATTGGTGGCGCGGGCGCTGACGTTGGCGCCGGTCGACGGGGACACCGGCCGCTGGCTCGATCTGTGCGCCGGCCCCGGCGGCAAGACCGCGCTGCTGGCCGCCCTGGCCGTCGAGCACGGCGCCCGGGTTACCGCGGTCGAGCCGTCGTCGGGTCGCGCGGACCTCGTCGTCGAGAACACCCGCGGGCTCGACGTCGACGTGCTGCGGGTCGACGGTCGCCGCAGCGGCCTCGAGCCCGGCTTCGACCGGGTGCTGGTCGACGTGCCCTGCACCGGGCTGGGCGCGCTGCGCCGCCGGCCGGAGGCCCGTTGGCGCCGGCAGCCGGCCGATGTGCCGGCGCTGGCCAAGCTGCAGCGTGAGCTGCTGGCCGCCGCGATCGCGCTGACCCGCCCCGGCGGCGTGGTGCTCTATTCGACCTGTTCGCCGCATCTGGTCGAAACCACAGGCGTGGTGGCCGACGCACTGCGCCGTCATCCGGTGCAGGCGTTGGACACCCGGCCGCTGTTCGAGCCCGTCGAGTTGGGCCCGCCATCTGCACAAGGACCTCAGGTGCAGCTGTGGCCGCACCGGCACGGCACCGACGCGATGTTCGCCGCGGCGTTACGACGCGTAGCGGGGTAACGCCCCGGGGGACACGACAGGCCTGAGCGCCGCGGCGTTACGCCGCGTCGCGGGGTAACGCCCCGGCGGCCCGACAGGCCTGAGCGCCGCCGCGCTGCGCCGCCCTCGGCACCCTCAGTAGTCTGGCGCACATGGCTGGCAGCACTAGCCCTTCCCATGGACCCCTGATAGCTCCGTCGATCCTGGCCGCCGATTTCGCCCGGCTCGCCGACGAGGCAGCCGCCGTGGTCGGCGCCGACTGGCTGCACGTCGATGTGATGGACGGCCACTTCGTGCCCAACCTGACGATCGGTCTGCCGGTGGTGGAGAGCCTGCTGGCCGCCACGCGCATTCCGATGGACTGCCACTTGATGATCGACAATCCGGACCGGTGGGCGCCGCCCTACGCCGAGGCCGGCGCCTACAACGTCACCTTCCACGCCGAGGCCACCGACAATCCGATCGGCGTGGCTCGCGATATCCGGGCCGCGGGCGCCAAGGCCGGGATCAGCGTCAAGCCGGGCACCCCGCTGGAGCCGTATCTGGAGATCCTGCCGCAGTTCGACACCCTGCTGATCATGTCGGTCGAGCCGGGCTTCGGCGGCCAGAGCTTCATCCCCGAGGTGCTGAGCAAGGTTCGCATCGTGCGCAAGCTGGTCGACGCGGGGGAGTTGACGATCCTGGTCGAGATCGACGGCGGCATCAACGCCGACACGATCGAACAGGCCGCCGAGGCCGGGGTCGACTGCTTCGTCGCCGGTTCCGCGGTCTACGGCGCGCAGGACCCCGAGGCCGCGATCGAGGCGCTGCGCCGCCGGGCCGTCGCCGCGTCGCCGCATCTACGGCTGTGAGTGGCCAGCCTGTCGAAAGCCTGGACGCCGCAATGCGTTTGGCGATCGAGCAGTCGTATCTGGTCAAGGGCGGCACCTATCCGAATCCTCCGGTCGGAGCGGTGATTTTGGATGCCGGTGGTCAGATTGTCGGCGTCGGCGGCACCGAGCCGGCCGGTGGCGACCACGCCGAGGTGCTGGCGCTGCGCCGGGCCGGCGCCCTGGCCGTCGGTGGCACCGCGGTGGTCACGCTGGAGCCCTGCAACCACTACGGCAAGACGCCGCCGTGCGTGAACGCGCTGATCGATGCCGGCGTGCGCGCCGTCGTATACGCCGTCCCCGATCCGAACGAGCTCGCCGCCGGCGGCGCGGCCCGGCTCTCGGAGGCGGGGGTCGAGGTCAAGTCCGGCGTACTGGCCGACGCGGTCGCCGGCGGGCCGCTGCGCGAGTGGCTACACAAGCAGCGGACCGGATTGCCGCATGTGACATGGAAATACGCCAGCAGCCTCGACGGTCGCAGTGCGGCCGCCGACGGCACCAGCCGGTGGATTTCCAGTGAGGCAGCCCGCTTGGACCTGCACCGTCGCCGCGCCGCCGCCGACGCGATCGTCGTCGGGACCGGCACCGTCCTGGCCGACGATCCGGCGTTGACCGCCCGGCTGCCCGACGGCTCGCTGGCAGACAAGCAGCCGCTGCGCGTCGTGGTCGGCATGCGCGAAATACATTCCGAGGCAAAGGTTCTCAACGACGATTCACGCACCATGGTGATTCGCACCCGCGATCCGCTGGAGGTGCTCAAGGCGCTCTCGGACCGCACCGATGTCCTGCTGGAGGGCGGTCCCACGCTGGCGAGCGCCTTCCTGCGGGAAGACGCGATCGACCGGATCTTGACCTACATCGCGCCGATCCTGCTGGGCGGACCCGTCACCGCCGTCGGCGACGTCGGGGTGCCCACCATCGCGCGGGCGTTGCGGTGGCGCTTCGACGGCGCCGACCGGATCGGCCCGGATTTGCTGCTCAGCCTGGTGCCGCAGCGCGGCTAGCGCTCACCGAGTGACACCGTTTCCGGCTCGGCGACTTCCGGCTCCTCGGCGTGCTCCTTGCGGCTGCCGAGCAGCAGGCCCAACAGCGCGCCCACCACACAGATGACGACGGTGGCCGCGAAGATGTCGCCGTACATCAGGGCGAACGCCTGCAAATACACGGTGGCTTGGGCCGCGATTCGTTGCAGCAGCGTGGCGTCGGGCGGGATCTGCGCGGTCAGCCCCGCGATGATCTGGTTGAACCGGTAGAGCCCCCAGGCGCTCAGCGCCGCGACGCCGATCAGCATGCCCGTCATCCGGGCCACGACCACCGCCGCGGAGGCGATGCCGTGCTGGGCCGACGGCACCACCCGCAGCGCGCCGGAGGTCAGCGGTCCGATCACCAGGCCGAGCCCCAGACCGGCCACCAGCAGGTCGGTGTGGACCAGCGGCAGGCTGACCCCGAAGATGTCGTGGTGCTGGGTCATCACGTCCATGCGCCAGTAGTGAATCAGCCAATAGCCGAACGCCGCGATCAGCAGCCCGATGAAGGTCATTGCCCGGTCGCCGATCCGGGTCGCGATGAAACCGCCCAGCACCGCACCGATCGGCAGCGCGATCAGGAACCACAGCAGCAGGCCGGCGGCCTGCGTCTGCGACATTTGCAGCACGCCCTGGCCGAACAGCTCGACGTTGACCAGGGTCACCATCAGCGCCGCACCGGCGGCCACCGACGCGCCCAGCGCGGCCAGGAACGGCCGGAAGTGCACCCCGGCGGGTTCGATCAGCCGGGTGCGGGAGAAGCGCTCCCACAGGATGAACACCACCCCGACCACCACCGCACCGATCACCAGCGGCAATCCGTAGCTGGGCAGGATCGTCTTGCCGTCGGGCGCCGGGTTGTACAGCCCGATGACCGCCAGGCCCAGCGCGACGGCCAGCAGCACACCGCCGACGACGTCGACCTTTTCCGGCTCCTCGGCGCGCTGGTGTGCGGGCAGGCTGAATTGGATCGCGATCATGGCGAGCAAGGTCAGCGGCACGTTGATCCAGAAGACGTACTGCCACTGGTGAAACACCCAGACGATGAAGATTCCGTACAGCGGACCCAGCACGCTGCCGAGCTCCTGGGCGGCACCGATTCCGCCCAGCACGCTGGCGCGGTTGCGCTGCGCCCACAGATCAGCGCCCAGGGCCAGCGTGACCGGCAACAGGGCGCCGCTGGCGATGCCCTGGACGGTGCGGCCGGCGATCAGCAGGTGAAAATCACCCCAATGACCGGCCAGCGCCGTGATCACCGAGCCGACGATGAACAGCGCCAGGCTGATCTGCAGCACCAGCTTGCGGCCGAAGCGATCGGACGCGCGCCCCAGTAGCGGCATCGCGGCGATGTAGCCCAGCAGGTACATCGTGATGATCCAGGTGATGCGCTGCAGTTGATTGATCGGGATGTGAACGTCGCTCATGATGTCGCGCATGATCGTGACGACGACGTAGGCGTCCAGCGCGCCCAGGAGTACGGCGAGGCTGCCCGCGCTGATCGCGATTCCGCGTCCTGCTCGCATACTCATCAGCTCACCGGAGGCTTGGTGACGGTGACCGGCTTACCCCAGTCCGACAGCGTCACCTGGACGGAATTGCCCTGGCTCTTCTGCAGGTTGGCCTGGACCAGCTGATGGTCGCCGGTTTCCTGAATCCACACCGTGGCCGGCAACGGCTGCGTCGCGCTCATGCTCGGGATGATCTTGTTCACCGCATCCGCGGTGGCATTTCCGCTGATCTTGATGACCGTCTGGCCATTGATCGTTTCGCGGCCCTCGGCCTTGGCGTTGGTGAAGCTCGCCAGCATGTTGCCCAGGCCGGAGTCTGGGCTCAGCAGCACCGAGACGTCGTAGACGTCGGAGGCCTTACCGAAGTCGCTCCACTTGTTCGGGGTCAGCGTGGCGTACAGCACCGAGTCGTAGACGACGAAGTTGGCGTCGATGTCGGAGCCCGCCATCGACAGCTGCGCATTGCCCGACGCGGCGGTGCTCGGGACGGTGGTCAGGTCGCCGGTCAGCTGCTTGATCGGCAGTCCGGGGATCTTGCCCTGGGTCGACAGCACCAGGTGCACGCTCTTGACGGTCTTGGTGACGTCGGCGGACTGCTTGACGAGGGTCGTGGCGTCGGGCAACGGGGCACCGCTGGGCTTCGAACCCGACGAACAGCCCGCGATCACGGCGGTGGCGAGGGTCAGGGAAGCGAGGACGGCCGTGAGACGGCGGCGTGTCTGCATACCGTGCATCGTAGAGGAGCGCGATGAGCGGACTTCGGGACGCGGGGTCTCCGCGGGCCCGCGACGAGGGCGTTTCGCGTGCCGGTCGTGGCCGCTCACCAGGCAAAGCGCCGGCGAATTAGCCTGGTGCAATGTTCACCGGAATTGTCGAGGAACTCGGAGAGGTCACCGGCCGCGACGTGCTCGCTGACGCCGCCCGCCTGACCATCCGCGGGCCCGTCGTGACGGCCGACGCCGGCCACGGGGATTCGATCGCCGTCAACGGCGTGTGCCTGACGGTCGCCGAGCTGCTCGCCGATGGGCAATTCACCGCCGACGTGATGGCCGAGACGCTGGACCGGTCCAACCTGGGCGGTTTGCAGGTCGGCAAGCGGGTCAACCTGGAGCGGGCCGCCGCGGTCAACAGCCGCCTCGGTGGGCACATCGTGCAGGGGCACGTCGACGGCACCGGCCGGGTGGTGGCGCGCACGCCGTCGCAACACTGGGAAGTCGTGCGCATCGAGATCCCCGCCGCGGTCGCTCGCTATGTCGTGGAGAAAGGGTCGATCACCGTCGACGGGATTTCCTTGACGGTTTCCGGGCTCGGTGCGCAACCGCGCGACTGGTTCGAGGTCTCGCTGATCCCGACCACGCGGGAAATGACCACCCTCGGCGCTGCCCCGGTCGGCACCGAGGTGAACCTGGAAGTCGACGTGATTGCCAAATACGTCGAGCGACTGATGACGGCAAGAGACCAATGAGGGTCGCCGCCGCCATCGGCGCCGGCGCCGCCCTGTGCATGGCGTCGGTGTGGGGCAGTGGCACCGCTCACGCCAACGCGAATCAGGAACAACAGGCGTGTGCGCTGATGGACGATCCCGCCGGGCATGATTTGGGCTATCAGCCCGCCGAATATGCCTTCATGGTGTTGCGCGGCCAGATGACCGCCGGCGACGCCCGCAACGTGATCGCGCTGGCCACCCAGGACTTCTGCCCCAATCACGTCATCGATCTGCCGGCCAGCTGGCGTTAGCAGCCAAACCCGCTCTGCCACAAGCGAATTAGTGGAGTCGACGCGGGCTCGGGCGGCCCTCGAAAAGCCCTCGAAAAGCCCTCGAAAAGCCGTTGGAAAGCCGTTGAGGGCGGGGCGACTCGCTCGCCGGGTGCCGGTTATCGGCGATTCGCCGGCGGGCACCGCCCAGGGTCGAACATTACGGTTTGGTAACAATAGTCACGATCCCACTACACCATGGCGACACGCCTGTTCTAAATCCCCACGCAGCCCTTCGCAGGTCCATACTCATCGCATAGGCCGGCCGCCTTTACCACGCGAAGGAGCTGCAGAAATGTCCGTCGAAAGGTTGGCCGAGGCCGTCTACGAAGACCTCGCATTTGAAGCCGTAGCGACCCTTGCCGGCCGGAAGGCCGAAGCGCAATCGCGAGCGGTGTGGAGCAAGGAAGTCAACGACACCACGCTGACGATCGTCGAGCACCGGGTGCGCGACTACACGAGTTACGAGTTGGTCGGTGACGATGGGCGCGACGTGTCGCTCGGGCGGTTTTCCAGCTACCCCGCCGCCACCGCCGCGGTCAGCAAGTGGACGCACTACATCGAGGCCGGCGGTTCGGTCGGCCGGTGGCTGGCTCACTATGCGGTCGATTGTGGTGGCGGCGTGGTCATCCAGATGCCGATGAGGCGCACCGTCTAGCAGTTCTGACGCAGGCCGCTGTCCGGCCGTGCGCACTGACGGCGTCGAGTGCGCACTCACGGCGGCGACACGCCGAGACATCCCGCCGCCAGCGCGCACCGAAAGCCATGAATGCACACTCCACGCCCCTTCTAGACCGTGCGGGCATATTGATCTTCGTGCGCTCAACATTCTGGTGAGAATCGCCACGACGCGCCTTGTCCCCGAGGCACGCCGATATGCGGTCGCCGCTGGTCAGAATGGGTGCTGACAAGGCCGAACCCCGGTACACGCAGGCACGCGGGTGCCTGTTCGTCGCGGTCGGCCCGAACGTCGCGCGAATGCACGACGTCACTATCTTTGTGGTCCCGATGAAGGGGCAATAATGCGGTGCCCCGCGTGGTTCATACTTGAAGCAATGCGCGGGCTTCGCGTGTTGCTCGGCACGACAGCAAGGCAGCACAGATGACGAGGTTGGACTCCGTCGAGAGGGCGGTTGCCGACATTGCGGCCGGTAAGGCCGTCGTCGTCATCGATGACGAGGAACGTGAGAACGAGGGCGACCTGATCTTCGCCGCCGAGAAGGCGACGCCGGAGATGGTGGCGTTCATGGTGCGCTACACCTCGGGCTACCTGTGCGTCCCGCTGGACGGCGCGATCTGCGACAAGCTGGGCCTGCTGCCGATGTACGCGGTGAACCAGGACAAGCACGGAACCGCCTACACGGTCACCGTCGACGCACGACTGGGTGTGGGCACCGGAATCTCGGCGTCCGACCGTGCCACCACCATGCGGTTGCTGGCCGACCCCGCCAGCGTGGCCGACGACTTCACCCGCCCCGGCCACGTGGTTCCGTTGCGCGCCAAGGACGGCGGCGTGCTGCGCCGGCCCGGCCACACCGAGGCCGCCGTCGACCTGGCCCGGATGGCGGGCCTGCAACCCGCCGGTGCCATCTGCGAGATCGTCAGCCAGAAGGACGAGGGCTCGATGGCCCAGACCGACGAGCTGCGGGTCTTCGCCGACGAACACGATCTCGCGCTGATCACCATCGCCGACATCATCGAGTGGCGACGCAAGCACGAAAAGCACATCGAGCGCATCGCCGAGGCCCGCATCCCGACCCGGCACGGTGAGTTCCGCGCCATCGGGTACGCGAGCATTTACGAGGAAGTCGAACACGTCGCGCTGGTGCGCGGTGACATCGCCGGACCGAGCGGCGAGGGCGACGACGTGCTGGTGCGGGTGCACTCCGAGTGCCTGACCGGTGACGTGTTCGGCTCACGGCGGTGCGATTGCGGACCCCAGCTCGACGCGGCGATGGCCATGGTCGCGCGAGAGGGGCGCGGCGTCGTGCTCTACATGCGCGGTCACGAGGGCCGCGGCATCGGCCTGATGCACAAGCTGCAGGCCTACCAGCTGCAGGACGCCGGCGACGACACCGTGGACGCCAATCTCAAGCTTGGATTACCGGCCGACGCACGGGATTACGGAATCGGTGCACAGATTCTCTCGGACCTCGGAGTCCGCTCGATGCGGCTGCTGACCAACAATCCGGCCAAGCGGGTCGGGCTGGACGGCTATGGGCTGCATATCATCGAGCGCGTCTCCCTGCCGGTGCGGGCCAACGCGGAGAACATCCGCTACCTGATGACTAAACGGGACAGGATGGGACACGATTTGGTCGGGCTGGACGATTTCCACGAATCCGTCCATCTGCCAGGCGAATTCGGTGGTGCTTTGTGAGTGGAGGCGGCGAACCGGAAGTCAAAGCACTCGACGCCTCCGATCTTCGCCTCGGTATCGTGGCCAGCTCGTGGCACGGACCCATCTGCGACGCGCTGCTCGCCGGCGCCCGCAAGGTGGCCGCGGACTCGGGCGTCGGCAATCCGACGGTGGTCCGGGTGCACGGGGCCGTGGAACTTCCGGTGGTGGCTCAGGAGCTGGCCCGCAACCACGATGCCGTCGTCG
Source organism: Mycobacterium sp. 050128 (assembly GCF_036409155.1). Classification (NCBI taxonomy): domain Bacteria; kingdom Bacillati; phylum Actinomycetota; class Actinomycetes; order Mycobacteriales; family Mycobacteriaceae; genus Mycobacterium; species Mycobacterium sp. 050128. Next base: position 508,971 of record NZ_JAZGLW010000004.1, read on the forward strand.
CCCTCGGTGTCGTGATCCGTGGCGCCACACCACATTTCGAGTACGTCTGCGATGCGGTAACCCAGGGTTTGACCCGCGTGTCGCTGGACGCCGCCACGCCGGTCGGCAACGGTGTACTCACCACCAACACCGAGGATCAGGCCCTGGACCGGGCCGGGCTGCCGACGTCGGCGGAGGACAAGGGCGCTCAGGCGGCTGGGGCCGCGCTGACCGCCGCGCTGACGTTGCGTGACCTGCGCGCTCGGTCGTGAACCGACTGTCGGCCCGCGAGGGATGGGATGTCGAACTACGTCCGCATTGGACACCGCTATTTGCCTACGGCGCAGCATTTTTGGTCGCGGTAGCGCACATTGCTGGTGGCCTGCTGCTCAAGATGGGCTCCAGCGGGGTGGTCTTCCAAACCGCCGACCAAGTCGCGATGGCGGTGCTGGGGCTGGTCATCGCCGCCCTCATACTCTTGTTCACCCGGCCCCGGTTGCGCGTCGGGCCCGCCGGGCTGTCGGTGCGAAACCTATTGGGAGACAGGCTAGTTGCATGGTCAGAGCTGGTCGGCGTTTCGTTTCCGGCCGGTAGTCGCTGGGCTCATATCGACTTGCCCGACGACGAGTACATTCCGGTGATGGCGATCCAGGCCGTCGACAAGGAACGGGCCGTGGACGCGATGGATTCGGTGCGGTCGCTGCTGGCGCGCTATCGGCCCGACCTGCGCGCGCACTGAACAACGAGAGCGACGACATTGTCGTAGGATCGCCCGATGGCACGTCAACTGCGGGGGGCCGTCGGATCGTTGCTGATCGCGATCACGATGTGCGCGTGCACCACCTCGGTCGGCGGCCGTGCGATTCGGGCTCCCGAGCAATCCGCGCCCGGCGGTCCGACGTCCGCCTCCCCGTCGCCCACGGGGATTCCGGCGCGCGACCTGCTGCTGCAGGACGGCGACACCACGCCGTTCGGTGTGGCGAGTGGGGTTCCGGTGGGCGACACCTACTTCACCAGCGTGCAGCCGCCCGAGTGTTCCGCGGCGCTGCTGTTCAAGGATTCGCCGCTGCGCCCGTCCCGCTCGTCGGACCACGCCGAATCCGAATACAAGTTCAGTGGCCCGGCGCTCTACGCCGAATCCGTCGACGTCTACGACAAGAAGTTGAACTCCCACGAGGTGGTGTGGAAGGGCTTTGGCGCGGTGTCGAAGTGCCATGGCGACGCCATCGGCCATTCGTCCCTCGGCGATTTTCGGCCGATGCGGCTGGGTTCCTTCGGCACGCCGTCGAACGGGATCCTGGTGTGGACCATGACCCGCCCGGATTGGACCTGCGATTACGGGCTGGTCGTGGTCCCGCGCATAGCGTTGCTGCTCTCGGCCTGCGACTCCAAACCCGGATTTGCCATGGCCGACTGGGCAGCGAAACGACGAGCGCAGCTAGACAGTCGACCTGCCTGATGCAGAGGTCAGTAGTTCTTGCAGCTGATCATCATCTGCCGGAAGATCGGGAACGCCTGGTCGGCTCCCGGGTTGTTCTGGATCGCCTTCAGCAGGTTCACCCGCTGGTCCGGCGTCGAAGCCATGAACTGCTGCAGGAATTGCTGGTTCGGCGGCGACTGATCCAGGTACTGAGCGGCCATCGGGTTTTCCGCGTGCACCGCCCGCATCGCCTGGTCATAGGTGCAGGTCGTGTTCACCATCGGGCCGATATCGGGGGTCGCCGATGCGATCCCCGCCCCGGCGCTCAACGACAACGCCAGGCACCCAACGCCCACGGCCAGCCCGGCCAACGGTCGTTTGCTCATTTGTAAGCTCCCTCCAGCTGTTGCCACCCACTGTAGCGTCACAAGCTAACCGGTTGCTTAGCCCGAACCGGATGCTCCCAAACCGCCAGGCGCGTTCGCGGCGGGCGAAAAGCAATCGATTTCCGCCACGCGATCCCGATCTGCCGCGCCCCGTTTAGCGGCTACTAGCCTGGATACGTGCCAGATCCCGCCACTTATCGTCCCGCTCCCGGATCCATTCCGGTCGAGCCGGGCGTCTACCGATTCCGGGACTCGCACGGGCGGGTGATCTACGTCGGCAAGGCCAAAAGCCTGCGCAGTCGGCTGACGTCATATTTCGCCGACGTCGCCAATCTGCACCCGCGCACCCGGCAGATGGTGACCACCGCGGCCAAGGTCGAGTGGACAGTGGTCAACACCGAAGTCGAGGCGTTGCAGCTGGAATACAACTGGATCAAGGAATTCGATCCACGTTTCAATGTCCGTTACCGCGACGACAAGTCCTACCCGGTGCTGGCCGTGACCCTCAACGAGGAATTTCCCCGGCTGATGGTCTATCGAGGCCCGCGCCGCAAGGGGGTTCGCTATTTCGGCCCGTACTCGCACGCCTGGGCGATCCGGGAGACGCTGGATCTGCTCACCCGGGTGTTCCCGGCACGGACCTGTTCCGGCGGAGTATTCAAGCGGCACAAGCAGATCGACCGTCCCTGTCTGCTCGGCTACATCGACAAATGCTCGGCCCCCTGCATCGGCAGGGTCAGCGAGGAGCAACACCGCCAGATCGTCACCGACTTTTGCGACTTCCTGTCCGGCAAGACCGACCGGTTTGCCCGCGAGCTGGAACAGCAAATGCACGCGGCAGCCGAGCGACTCGACTTCGAACGCGCGGCACGGCTTCGCGACGACATCGGCGCACTCAAGCGGGCGATGGAGAAGCAGGCCGTGGTGCTCGGTGACGGCACCGACGCCGACGTGGTGGCGTTCGCCGACGACGAGCTCGAGGCGGCGGTGCAGGTGTTCCACGTGCGCGGCGGCCGGGTCCGCGGTCAGCGCGGTTGGATCGTTGAAAAGTCCGCTGAACCAGGCGATTCCAGCGAAGAGCAGTTGGTCGAGCAGTTCCTGACGCAGTTCTACGGCGACCAGGCGGAACTGGACGGTGCCGCCGACGAATCCGTCAATCCGGTTCCGCGCGAGGTGCTGGTGCCGTGCCTGCCGTCCAACGCCGAGGAGCTGGCCAGCTGGTTGTCCGGACTGCGCGGCTCGCGGGTCGTGCTGCGGGTACCGCGTCGCGGCGACAAGCGGGCACTGGCGGAGACCGTGCAACGCAACGCGAAAGAAGCGCTGCAGCAACACAAGCTGAGGCGAGCCGGCGACTTCAACGCCAGATCCGCAGCGCTGCAGAACATTCAGGACGCGCTGGGGCTGGCCGACGCGCCGCTGCGGATCGAGTGTGTCGACATCAGCCATGTCCAGGGCACCGACGTGGTGGGTTCGCTGGTGGTTTTCGAGGACGGCCTGCCGCGCAAGTCGGACTACCGTCACTTCGGAATCCGGGAAGCCGCCGGGCAGGGGCGCTCCGACGACGTCGCGTCCATCGCCGAGGTGACCCGGCGCCGCTTCCTGCGCCACCTGAGTGACCAGAGCGACCCGAATATGCTTTCCCCGGAAGGTAAGTCACGCCGGTTCGCCTATCCGCCCAATCTGTACGTCGTCGACGGCGGCGCGCCGCAGGTCAATGCGGCCAGCGCGGTGCTCGAGGAGCTTGGCATCACCGACGTCGCGGTGATCGGGCTGGCCAAGCGACTCGAAGAGGTGTGGGTGCCGGCGGAGCCGGATCCGGTCATCATGCCGCGCAACAGCGAGGGACTTTATTTGCTGCAGCGGGTGCGTGACGAGGCGCACCGGTTCGCGATCGCCTACCATCGCAGCAAGCGATCCAAGCGAATGACCGCCTCAGCGCTGGATTCGGTGCCAGGATTGGGAGAACATCGCCGCAAGGCGCTGGTCACTCACTTCGGATCGATTGCTCGCCTCAAGGAGGCCACCGTCGACCAGATCACCGCCGTGCCGGGTATCGGCGTGGCGACGGCCACGGCCGTCCTCGAGGCGCTACGACCCGAGCAACCCGAGCAACCCGAGCAACCCGGAGCCTCGGCATGACGAGTCACGACAGCGAGCAGCGATCTGTGCGCGCGGAGCGGGGCGACGCCCACCCGGGTGACGCCGCCGGGATCGACGTCGTTCTGGTCACCGGATTGTCGGGTGCCGGGCGGGGTACCGCGGCCAAGGTGCTCGAGGACCTCGGCTGGTATGTCGCCGACAACCTGCCGCCCCAGCTGATCACCCGAATGGTGGATTTCGGGCTGGCGGCCGGCTCGCGGATCACCCAGCTCGCCGTCGTGATGGACGTGCGATCGCGCGGATTCACCGGCGACCTCGACGAGGTGCGCAACGAATTGGCCACCCGCAACATCAACCCGCGCGTGGTGTTCATGGAGGCCTCCGACGACATGTTGGTGCGCCGCTACGAACAGAACCGCCGCAGCCACCCGTTGCAGGGCCAGCAGACGCTGGCCGAGGGCATCGCGGCCGAGCGCCGGATGCTCGCGCCGGTGCGCGCCACCGCGGATCTGATCATCGACACCTCCACGCTGTCGGTGCGGGGCCTGCGGGAAAGCATCGAGCGGGCGTTCGGTGGTGAGACGAGCGCGACGACGAGCGTCACCGTCGAGTCGTTCGGCTTCAAGTACGGCCTGCCGATGGACGCCGACATGGTGATGGATGTGCGTTTTCTGCCGAACCCGCACTGGGTCGACGAGTTGCGGCCACTCACCGGGCAACATCCGGCGGTGCGTGACTACGTGGTGAACCAGCCGGGCGCGGCGGAGTTTCTCGACGCCTACCATCAGTTGCTATCTCTGGTTGTCGACGGCTACCGCCGGGAGGGCAAGCGCTACATGACGGTCGCGATCGGCTGCACCGGCGGCAAACACCGCAGCGTCGCGATCGCGGAGGCATTGATGCAGTTGCTGCGGACCGATCCACAACTGTTGGTGCGGGTGTTGCACCGGGATCTGGGCCGCGAATGAGCCCACCACAAAGCGAGGGCATCGTCGCGATGGGCGGCGGACACGGCCTGTATGCGACGCTGTCCGCGGCGCGCCGGCTGACCCCCTACGTCACCGCCGTGGTGACCGTCGCCGACGACGGCGGCTCCTCGGGTCGGCTGCGCAGTGAATTGGACGTGGTGCCGCCGGGCGATCTGCGAATGGCGTTGGCGGCGTTGGCATCTGACAGTCCGTATGGGCGGCTGTGGGCGACTATCATGCAACATCGATTCGGCGGCAGCGGGGCCCTGGCCGGCCATCCGATCGGCAACCTGATGCTGGCCGGCCTGTCCGAGGTGCTGGCCGATCCGGTCGCGGCCCTCGACGAGCTGGGCCGCATCCTCGGCGTCAAGGGCCGGGTGTTGCCGATGTGCCCGATCGCGCTGCAGATCGAGGCCGACGTCTCCGGCCTAGAGGCCGACCCGCGGATGTTCCGGGTGATTCGCGGTCAGGTCGCCATCGCGACCACACCGGGCAAGGTGCGTCGCGTGCGGCTGCTTCCGCCGGACCCGCCGGCGACCCGGCAGGCCGTGGACGCGATCATGGCCGCCGACTTGGTGGTGCTGGGGCCCGGATCCTGGTTCACCAGCGTGATCCCGCACGTGCTGGTTCCGGAGCTGGTCGCGGCGCTGCGCGCCACCTCGGCCCGCCGCGCCCTGGTGCTGAACCTGGTGGCCGAACCGGGGGAGACGGCCGGGTTCTCGGTGGAGCGCCATCTGCACGTATTGGCCCAGCACGCCCCCGGGTTCACCGTCAACGACATCATCATCGACGCCGATCGGGTGCCCAGTGAGCGCGAACGCGAGCAACTGCGCCGCACCGCGACCCTGCTGAAGGCCGAGGTCCACTTCGCCGACGTGTCCCGACCTGGTACACCTTTACATGATCCGGGCAAGCTTGCGGCGGCCCTGGACGGGGTCCGAACGGGCCGCACGGGTCCGGCAGCGCCTTCGGCGAAGGCCACCGCAGAGATTCGGGTCGACGGTGAAAGTTCAACGACGGGCGTGAACGGACCAGCGGGCAGCGGACCAAGGGGTGACGACGCGTGGCGATGACGACCGAAGTCAAGGACGAGTTGAGCCGCTTGGTAGTGAAATCGGTCAGCGCGCGCCGAGCCGAGGTCACCTCCTTGCTGCGCTTCGCCGGTGGGTTGCACATCGTGGGTGGCCGGGTGGTCGTCGAGGCCGAGGTGGACCTGGGCAACATCGCCCGCCGGCTGCGCAAGGACATCTTCGACCTCTACGGCTACAACGCGGTCGTGCATGTGTTGTCGGCCAGCGGAATTCGCAAGAGCACCCGGTACGTGCTGCGGGTGGCCAACGACGGCGAGGCGTTGGCCCGTCAGACCGGGCTGCTCGACATGCGGGGGCGTCCGGTGCGGGGGCTGCCGGCCCAGGTGGTCGGTGGCAGCATCGGGGACGCCGAAGCCGCGTGGCGCGGTGCCTTTTTGGCACACGGATCGCTGACCGAGCCCGGACGCTCGTCCGCGCTGGAGGTCAGCTGCCCCGGCCCGGAGGCGGCGCTGGCGTTGGTGGGCGCGGCGCGCCGGCTCGGCGTCAGCGCCAAGGCCCGCGAGGTGCGCGGTGCCGATCGGGTGGTGGTGCGCGACGGCGAGGCGATCGGCGCGCTGCTGACCCGGATGGGCGCCCAGGACACCCGGCTGGTGTGGGAGGAACGCCGGATGCGCCGCGAGGTGCGGGCGACCGCCAACCGGCTGGCCAACTTCGACGACGCCAACCTGCGCCGCTCGGCACGGGCCGCGGTCGCAGCGGCGGCCCGGGTGGAACGGGCGCTGGAGATCCTGGGCGACACCGTTCCGGGCCATCTGGCCTCGGCGGGCAAGCTGCGCGTCGAGCACCGGCAGGCCTCGCTGGAGGAGCTGGGCCGGCTCGCCGACCCCCCGATGACCAAAGATGCTGTGGCGGGCCGCATTCGGCGACTGCTGTCGATGGCCGACCGCAAGGCGAAGGTCGAAGGCATCCCCGACACCGAGTCGGCCGTGACGCCTGACCTGTTGGAGGACGCCTGACGGCCATGGGGGTACCCCCAGCCGCGAAGCGGCGAGGGGGACGGGGGCTTGGGGCCCGGGGGAAAGATACGGGGGCGCGTGGTGGGATTGTTGCGGATTGCTCGACTTGATTTGCCGGCGAGGACTACGGTCATCGCATGAAGCGGCTTTCGAGCGTTGATGCGGCGTTTTGGTCTGCAGAAACTGCGGGCTGGCACATGCATGTCGGTGCACTGGCGCTCTGCGATCCCAGTGACGCGCCGGAATACAGCTTTCAGCGACTTCGGGACCTGTTGGTCGAGCGGTTGCCGGAGCTGCCGCAGTTGCGGTGGCGGGTCACCGGGGCGCCGCTCGGGCTGGACCGGCCGTGGTTCGTCGAAGACGCGGACCTCGACGTCGACTACCACATTCGCCGCATCGGCGTTCCCGGGCCCGGCGGACGCAAAGAGCTCGAGGAGCTGGTCGGCCGGCTGATGTCCTACAAGCTGGACCGGGCGCGGCCGCTGTGGGAGCTCTGGGTGATCGAGGGCGTCGAGGGCGGCCGGATCGCGACGCTGACCAAGATGCATCACGCGATCGTCGACGGGGTGTCTGGAGCCGGGCTGGGCGAAATTCTGTTGGACGTCACGCCGGAACCCCGTCCGCCGCAACAGGAGACGGTGGGCTCGCTGGTGGGACACAAGATTCCGGGGATCGAGCGGCGCGCGGTGGGCGCGCTGATCAACGTCGGCGTCAAGACGCCGTTCCGCATTGCCCGGCTGGTGGAGCAGACGGTGCGCCAGCAGGTCGCCGCGCTGGGTCTCACCAGCCGGCCGCCGCGCTTCTTCGAGGCACCCAAAACCCGGTTCAACGCCCCGGTCTCGCCGCACCGGCGGGTGACCGGATGCCGCGTCGAGCTGGCCCGCGCCAAGGCCGTCAAGGATGCCTACGGCGTCAAGCTCAACGACGTCGTGCTGGCACTGGTGGCCGGCGCGGCCCGCGAATACCTACAGAAACGCGGTGAGCTGCCGGCCAAGCCGCTGATCGCGCAGATCCCGGTCTCCACCCGCACCGACGACAACAAGGACGACGTCGGCAACCAGATCAGCTCGATGACGGCGTCGCTGGCCACCGACATCGACGATCCCGCCGAGCGGCTGCGGGCCATCCACGAAAGCACGCAGAGCGCCAAGGAAATGGCGAAGGCGCTGTCGGCGCATCAGATCATGGGGCTCACCGAGACGACCCCGCCCGGCCTGCTGCAGCTGGCCGCCCGGGCATACACCGCGACCGGCCTGTCACGGAACCTGGCCCCGCTCAACCTGGTGGTGTCCAACGTTCCGGGTCCGCCGATGCCGCTGTACATGGCCGGTGCGAAGCTGCAATCGCTGGTGCCGCTCGGCCCGCCGGTGATGGATATCGCGCTCAACATCACCTGCTTCTCCTATACGGACTATCTGGACTTCGGTTTCGTCACGACGCCGGAGGTGGCCAACGATATCGACGACATGGCCGATGCGATCGAACCGGCGCTGACCGAACTCGAGAAATCGATCGACCGCGGCTAGTCGCGGGTTAGGTAGGTCGTCGCGTACACCCAGGACAAGAATCGCGCGACGGCCTCGGCCGATTTGTGCGCCCGCGGGGAACCGAAGATGTCGAAAGCGTGCTGGGCGTTGGGTAATTCGGCATAGGCGACGGGTGACTTCGACACCGCCCGTAGCTCCTCGACGAATTCGCGCGATTCGACCACCGGGATGAGTGAGTCGTCGGTGCCGTGCAGCACGAAAAACGGTGGTGCGTCGGCCCGTACGTACCGAATCGGTGACGCATCCAAATAGATGTGCGAATGGGTGCTGAGTTTCCGCTTGACCACTAATCTTTCCAGCACCTCGATGAACTCGGCGCGCCCCGGCTCCTCGGTGGAATACCAGTCGTAACGGCCATAGAACGGCACGGCCGCCGCCACCGACGTGTCGGCATCTTCGAAGCCGGGCTGGAACTTGGGATCGTTTGGAGTCAGCGCCGCTAGCGCCGTCAGATGGCCGCCGGCCGAACCACCGCTGATGGCAACGAAATTCGGGTCGCCGCCATAGGCCGCGATGTTCTCCTTGACCCACGCCAATGCGCGCTTGACGTCGACGATATGGTCGGGCCATGTGTGCCGCGGAGCGACGCGGTAGTTCATCGAGACGCAGATCCAGCCGCGCGAAACCAGGTGACTCATCAAGGGATACGCCTGCGGACGGCGCCACCCGATCATCCACGCGCCGCCGGGCACCTGCAGCAGCACCGGCGCCTTGCCGTCGCGAGGCAGGTCGCGGCGGCGCCAGACGTCGGCCAGGTTGGAGCGCCCGTGCGGGCCGTAGCTCACGATGTTCTCTTTCTCGACGAAGCGACGCCGCGCCCCGGTGGTGCGCAGGGGTGGGTTGCGCCGGCCCCGGCGCGTCGGCTCGGCGGGCAACGCTTTGAGTTCTTCGGCGTAGTCGGCGCCGAGCTGTTCGGTCAGGCACGATTCCAGCACCGGGCCCGGCGTCGTGGCACCCCGGTAACCGATCACTGCCAAGATCGCCCAGGATGCGGCCGTCATCGCCAGCGCCGCTTTGCCTTTCGGTCCGGCGAAGTCACCGCGGCGGGCACGCCGCGCCGCATCCAGCATGGAGGCGCCGGCGTAGACGCCGGGCACCTCCGAGGTCGGCCAGCCGAACCAGAACACCGCGACCGAGGTGTAGGGATTGCGGCTGACCGGATGTAATCCGTTGGCGGCGTTGAGCAGTTCGACTGCCGCGCGCAACAGCGGCCTTCTTTTGAAGACGCGCATCAGCCCCCCACCCGTGATTGCAGTTCGGCCCGCACGATTTTGCCGGTGCTGCCGCGGGGCAGCTCGTCGAGAACCGAAATTTCGCGCGGCACTTTGTAGTTCGCGAGGTTGTCGCGAACGTGTTGTTTGAGCGTCTCGGGCGTGGCGGCCGAGCCGGGGCTCAGCACCACGAACGCCGCCAGTCGCTGGCCGTACTGCTCGTCGTCCACGCCGATCACCGCGGCCTCGGTCACTTCCGGGTGCGCGGCAAGCGTTTTCTCCACCTCGATCGGGTAGATGTTCTCGCCGCCGGACACGATCATCTCGTCGTCGCGGCCGACGACGAACAGCCGTCCGGCCTCGTCGAGATAGCCGACGTCGCCCGACGACATGAAGCCGGCGTGGAAATCCTTCGTCTTGCCGGACGTGTAACCGTCGAATTGGGTGTCGTTGCGCACGTAGATGGTGCCGACCTCGCCGGTGGGCAGCTCGTTGAATTCCGGGTCCAGGATCCGGATTTCGGTTCCGCCGGCCGGCCTGCCCGCGGTGTCGGGAGCGGCCCGCAGATCCGCCGGTGTGGCCGTCGCGATCATGCCCGCCTCGGTCGCGTTGTAGTTGTTGTAGATCACGTCGCCGAACTGGTCCATGAACGCGATGACCACGTCGGGTCGCATTCGCGATCCGGACGCCGCTGCAAAACGTAATGACTTGCCGCTATAGCGATTTCGGACATCCTCGGGCAGTTCCATGATGCGGTCGAACATCACCGGAACCACGGCCAGGCCGGTCGCCTGGTGGCGATCGACGAGCTCCAGCGTGGCCTCGGGGTCGAACTTGCGCCGGGTGACGATCGTGCAGGCCATCGACGCGGCGAAGATCAGCTGCGAGAAACCCCACGCGTGGAACATCGGCGCCACGATCACGATCGTCTCCTCCGCGCGCCATGGCGTGCGGTCCAGGATCGCCTTGAGTGTGCCGATGCCGGCGCCGCCGCCAGATTGCTTGGCGCCCTTGGGACTTCCGGTGGTACCGGAGGTCAGCAGAATCATCTTGCCCTTGCCGCCGGTGCGCTCGGGGCGCTCGCCCAGGTGACCGGCGATGAGCTTCTCGACCGTCAGGTCGTGCGACCCTTCGCTCCAAGCCACGATGCGGGTGGCGTCGGGCTTGCCGGCCAGCGCGCGGTCCACCGTCGCGGTGAACTCCTCGTCGTAGATGGCGGCGTCGACGCCCTCGCGGTTGACCACCTCGGCCATCGCCGGGCCGGCGAACGACGTGTTGAGCAGCACGACGTCGGAGCCGATCCGGTTCGCGGCCACCAACGCCTCGATGAAGCCGCGGTGATTTCGGCACATGATCCCGATCACCTGCGGCTGGCCCGACGGCAGGGCCTGCAGCGCGGCGGCCAGTGCGTTGATCCGCTCGTCTAGCTGCCGCCAGGTCAGCGTGCCGAGTTCGTCGATCACGGCGGGGCGGTCCGGGCAGCGCTGGGCGGCGCCGGCGAAACCGACGGTCATGCTCATGCCCTCGCGACGCATCGCCGCGGCCATCTTCAGGTAGCGGTCGGGCCGCATCGGCGCGATCATTCGGGCGCGTTGCAACGTCGCCAAGACGCCCAAGACGCCGCGGGCCTGGTCCAAAGGAGATGGCATGGCTCAGCCCAGAATCGGGAAACGGCGCTTGGCGGCGAGGTCTTTGAGGGCTTCCTGCATCACCGAGCGCACGTGCTCGTCGACCGCGTCGATGTCGGGGTCCTCGCCGAACTGCGCGGCAATGTCGATGGGCTCCAGCACCTGCGTGACGATCTTGGTGGGCAACGGCACATTCGGCGGCACGACGGCGCTGAACCCGAACGGGAAGCCGAACGAGACCGGCAGGATGGCGCTGCGCAGCAGCCGCTTGATCCCCAGTCGCTCGGCCAGCCAGGTGCCGCGGGTCAGGTAGAGCTGGGTCTCCTGGCCGCCGATGGACACCGCGGGAACGATCGGCACGCCGGCTTCGATCGCGGTGCGGACATATCCCTTGCGGCCGTTGAAGTCGATGACGTTCTCCGACGCGGTCGGCCGGTAGGCGTCGTAGTCACCGCCGGGAAAGACGACCACCACGCCACCGGACCGCAACGCTTTGGCGGCGTTCTCCCGGTTGGCCCGGATGTAGCCGGTGCGCCGGAACAGCCCGCCGGTCACGCCCAGGAACAAGATGTCGTGGCTCAGCGTGTAGACCGGCCGGTCGTACCCGAATTTCTCGTAGAAGTCGACGCTGAAGATCGGGACATCCATCGGGAACATCCCGCCGGAGTGGTTGCCGACCACCAGCGCTCCACCCGGTGGGAAGGAGTCCAGGCCGTGCACCTCGGACCGGAAATACCTCTTCAAAACCGGGCGCATCACCGCCATCAGGCGCTGAGTCAGGCCGGGGTCGAATTTGCCGATCTCGGGGTCGTCACTGTCGCCAGCGCCCACTTCGCTCACCGATGCCCCCTTTGGCGTCGCTCGAGAGTTCCCGCGTTGAGTCCCTAGATGGTAGCTAGGGCTTTGGATTGGATGGCTAACAGGCAAACACTCTTACCTTCGGAGTCCCGGTCGCGCACAGTGGTGGGCGGGGCCCAACGGGATGGAAGGTGGCCGGCATGGTCGACGTCATTGCGGACCCGATGTCGGTGATCGCCCGGGAGATGGACCGCATCCGCGATGACTTCATCGCCGAGGTCTTCGAAGAGATCAAGGCCGAAAACCGCGACCTCAACTACGACGCCGCCATGCTGGAGCTGTGGCGGGCCAGCCTCACCGACAGCGTGGTCGCCGGTATCGGGTTCTTGGCCCAGGGTGCGACGGCCGAGTGGTTCGAAGCCCCGGCGGCGTCGGTCGCCTACGTGCGTGCCGCCGCGCGGCGTGACGTTCCGCTGTCGGTGCTGGTGCGGGCGCACCGCATCGTGCACTCGCGTTTCCTGGAGGCGGCGATCCGGTTCGTGGCCCTGGTGGAGCCGGCGCTGCAGGTGCCGACGATCGTCGACCTGGTGTCTCGCTCGGCGAGCTTTGTCGACGCGGTGGCCGACCAGCTGACGGTCTCCTATGAGCTGGAGCGCGACGAATGTGTCGCTGACGGGGGTGGCCGGCCGCCGCTGTCGGCCGATGAGGCGCGCGACAACATCCCGGTCGCCGCGCAGGTGGCCGACAGCGTGTTGACCTATCCGCTGGACGGCGTGCACATCGCCGCGGCGTTGTGGGTCGACGAGCTCGTGCCGGCCCTGGACGTGGTGGCGTCGTTCGATCGGGTGCGACACGCGGTCGCCGCCGCGGTGGGCGCGGTGAACGGCACGTTGCTGGTGCCGACGCACCAGCGCGAGGCCCGGTTGTGGTTTGCGCTCGACGGTTCTGGCAAACCGGAGATCGACCAGTTCCGGGTGCGAACGGCTTTCGAGTCCGCGGGAGTTCGGGCCGGACTGGCACTTGGACGGGTGGAAGAAGGGCAAAGCGGATTCCGCGCATCGCTGAAACAGGCGGAGCGGGTGAAGGCGGTCGCTTTTGCCGGCCGAGGCCGATCGGATGCCCGGGTGGTTTTCTACAGCGAGATCGCGCCAATTGCGTTGATGGCAGGCGACTTGGACGAGCTGCGCTCCTTTGTCATCGATGTGCTCGGCGAGCTCGGCCGCGACGATGAGCGCACCGGATGGTTGCGCGAAACGTTGCGCGAATTTCTCTCCAGAAACCGGGATCACGTCGTGACTGCTGAGGTAATGCAGTTGCCCCCCAACATCATTCAGGAAGCCGTGACGCGGGCCATGAACCTGTGCGGGCACCGTCTCGGCGACCCCGACGCGATGTTGCGGGTGCAGATCGCGCTGGAGGCCTGTCGGTGGATGGCCCCGGCGTTATTGCACATGGCCCACGAATGTCCTTAGGAGCCACCAGCTCTGAGCCGCCGAAGTAGTCACCGCCTCGCAGCGGTTGACCTGGCGTTTATGCCGTGCTACCAAAAGCGACCTAGGCTTCGTCGCCGAAGGATATGGCGCTGGCCGGATTCGGGGGGTTATGGTTACCGCTCTAAACACTGAACTGCCGGTTGAGAGAAGAAGAGATGGACTTCGCTGGTTTGTCTGACGAGCGTGATGCACGCTCGTCAGACGCGCACAGCTCGAGTGGTGCTCGTGACCGTCGCGGCCACCACTCTCGCGGCGCCGCAGTCCGTCCCGGCCCGGGTCATGTCCGTCAAACGGGGTCCGCTGTGACCCCGGGCCGGACTGTCGGTGCTCTGGATCGCGCAACGGTGGTGGCCGACACGGCGGATCAGCGCCAGGCCGACTATTTTCTGCGTCTGCTGACCCAGAACCGCCGCCTGATCGACCAACGGATCGAGGGCTACCACAAGGCGATTGCCGTCGCCGAAGCCCGACGTGACGTCGAAAGCGCGGGTGTCTTTCGGCGCACCGCGCGCATCGAGGAGCAGGAGCGTAAGGCGCTCGACAGCCTGATCGAGAACCTGCAGCGCCGATTTGTGGTGCAGCCCACAGCTGACCTTCCGCCGGGACCGCGGCTCGCGGTCCGCTAGGGCCGCGATCACCGACCTCAATCGTGGCGCCGGCCCCGGCCGGCTTCTAACTCGGCGTTTGGCCGTCGCGGGTTCGGGACTGTTACCAGTTCAGCAACCGTTGCCACTACTGATCTAGGCTGACGCCCAGGGGTTCAACACCAGACTTACCGAGGGAGACACAAGTGACAGTCCGAGTAGGTATCAACGGCTTCGGTCGAATCGGACGCAATTTCTACCGGGCGTTGCTTGCCCAGCGGGAGCAGGGCGGCGCCGACATCGAGGTGATCGCCGTCAACGACCTCACCGACAACGCCAGCCTGGCGCATCTGCTGAAATTCGACTCCATCCTGGGCCGGCTGCCCCACGACGTCACCCTCGAAGGTGAGGACACCATCGTGGTCGGCCCGGCGAAGATCAAGGCGCTCGAGGTCCGTGAGGGTCCGGCCGCCCTGCCGTGGGGTGACCTGGGGGTCGACGTCGTCGTCGAGTCCACCGGGATCTTCACCAACGCGGCCAAGGCCAAGGGCCACCTGGACGCCGGCGCCAAGAAGGTGATCATCTCGGCCCCCGCGACCGACGAGGACATCACCATCGTGCTGGGCGTCAACGACGACAAGTACGACGGCAGCCAGAACATCATCTCCAACGCGTCGTGCACCACGAACTGCCTCGGACCGATCGCCAAGGTCCTCAACGACGAGTTCGGCATCGTCAAGGGTCTGATGACCACGATCCACGCCTACACCCAGGACCAGAACCTGCAGGACGGCCCGCACAAGGACCTGCGCCGCGCTCGTGCCGCCGCGCTGAACATCGTGCCGACCTCCACCGGCGCGGCCAAGGCCATCGGGCTGGTCCTGCCGGAACTGAAGGGCAAGCTCGACGGGTACGCGCTGCGGGTGCCGATCCCCACCGGTTCGGTCACCGACCTGACCGCCGAGCTGGCCAAGTCCGCCAGTGCCGACGAGATCAACGCCGCAATGAAGGCCGCCGCCGAGGGGCCGCTCAAGGGCATCCTCAAGTACTACGACGCGCCGATCGTGTCCAGTGACATCGTCACCGACCCGCACAGCTCGATCTTCGACTCGGGCTTGACGAAGGTGATCGACAACCAGGCCAAGATCGTGTCGTGGTACGACAACGAGTGGGGTTACTCCAACCGACTCGTCGACCTGGTCTCGCTGGTCGGCAAGTCGCTGTAGACCGTGAGCGTCCCAAACCTCGAAGACCTTCTGTCCGAGGGTGTTTCGGGTCGTGCCGTGCTGGTGCGCTCCGACCTCAATGTCCCGCTCAACGATGCCGGTGAAATCACCGACCAGGGCCGGATCACCGCGTCGGTCCCGACGCTGAAGACACTGCTGGATGGCGGCGCCAAGGTGGTGGTGACCGCGCACCTGGGGCGCCCGAAGGACGGGCCCGACCCGAAGCTGTCGCTGGCGCCGGTCGCCGCGGCGCTCGGCGAGCAGCTGGGCCGGCACGTGCAGCTGGCGGGCTTCGATAACACCCGAGTCGTCGGAACGGATGCGCTGGCGCGCGCCGAGGGCCTGACCGACGGCGACATTCTGTTGCTGGAGAACATCCGCTTCGATCCGCGCGAGACCAGCAAGGACGACGGCGAGCGGCTGGCGTTGGCCAAGCAGCTGGCCGAATTAGTTTGGCCGGGAGGGGCTTTCGTCTCCGATGGCTTCGGCGTGGTGCACCGCAAGCAGGCCTCGGTGTACGACATCGCCACGCTGCTCCCGCACTATGCCGGCACGCTGGTGGCCGACGAGATCGAGGTGCTGGAGCGGTTATGCAGCTCGACCAAGCGTCCCTACGCGGTGGTGCTCGGCGGGTCGAAGGTGTCGGACAAACTCGGCGTCATCGAGTCGCTCGCGACCAAGGCCGACAGCATCGTGATCGGCGGCGGGATGTGCTTCACTTTTCTTGCCGCGCAGGGCTTTTCGGTAGGCAAATCGCTGCTTGAAGAGCATATGATCGAAACTTGCCGCGGCCTGCTGGACACCTACGCCGACGTGTTGCGACTGCCCGGCGACATCGTGGTGACCGAGAACTTCAGCGCCGATTCGCCACCACAATTCGTGGCCGCCAATGCCATTCCGGACGATCTGATGGGTCTGGATATCGGCCCGGGTT
Organism: Mycobacterium sp. 050128; assembly: GCF_036409155.1. Lineage (NCBI taxonomy): Bacteria > Bacillati > Actinomycetota > Actinomycetes > Mycobacteriales > Mycobacteriaceae > Mycobacterium > Mycobacterium sp. 050128. Next base: position 525,292 of record NZ_JAZGLW010000004.1, read on the forward strand.
CGGTGAAGCGGTTCGCCACATTGCTGTCCAATGCCGAGACCGTGTTCTGGAATGGCCCGATGGGAGTGTTCGAATTCCCCGCCTACGCCGCCGGCACCAAGGGTGTGGCCGACGCGATCGTCGCGGCCACCGGCAAGGGTGCGTTCAGCGTGGTGGGCGGTGGCGATTCCGCCGCGGCGGTGCGCGCGCTGAAAATCCCCGAGGACGCCTTCTCGCACATCTCCACCGGCGGCGGCGCATCGCTGGAATACCTGGAGGGCAAGGAGTTGCCCGGCATCGAGGTGTTGGGGCGTCCCCAGCCGAGCGGAGGAGACTCGTGAGCCGTAAGCCCCTGATCGCCGGCAACTGGAAGATGAACCTCAATCACTTCGAGGCTATCGCGCTGGTGCAGAAGATCGCATTTGCGTTGCCGGACAAGTACTTCGACAAGGTCGATGTCACCGTGCTGCCGCCGTTCACCAACCTGCGCAGCGTGCAGACCCTGGTCGACGGCGACAAGCTGCGGTTGACCTACGGCGCCCAGGACTTGTCGCAGCACGACTCCGGCGCCTACACCGGCGACATCAGCGGCACTTTCCTGGCCAAGCTGGGTTGCACCTTCGTGGTCGTCGGCCATTCGGAGCGGCGCACCTACCACAACGAGGACGACGCGCTGGTGGCCGCCAAGGCCGCCGCCGCGCTCAGGAACGGCCTGACCCCGATCGTGTGCGTCGGCGAGCATCTCGACATCCGGGAGGCCGGCGAGCACGTCAGCCACTGCGAGAAGCAGGTGCGTGAGTCGCTGACCGGCCTGTCGGCCGAGCAGATCGGTCAGGTCGTGATCGCCTACGAGCCGGTCTGGGCGATCGGCACCGGCCGGGTGGCCAGCGCCGGTGACGCCCAGGAGGTCTGCGGGGCGATCCGACGGCAGTTGGGCCAACTGGCGTCACCGAAGATCGCCGACACCGTGCGGGTACTGTACGGCGGCTCGGTCAACGCCAAGAACGTCGGCGAGATCGTCGCGCAGGAAGACGTCGACGGCGGGCTGGTCGGGGGAGCGTCGCTGGAGGGCGAGCAATTCGCGACCTTGGCGGCCATCGCCGCCGGCGGCCCGCTGCCCTGAGCGCTCCGAGCGCCGGTTACGGCCGGTCGAGCGGCAACCGGTAAGCTGTCCGTCATGGTTTTGGCCCTACAGATCACCCTGGTCGTCACCAGCATTCTGGTGGTGCTGCTGGTGCTGCTGCACCGCGCCAAGGGTGGCGGCCTGTCCACGCTGTTCGGCGGTGGTGTGCAGTCCAGCTTGTCTGGATCCACGGTGGTGGAGAAGAACCTGGACCGGCTGACGGTGTTCGTGGTCGGCATCTGGCTGGTATGCATCATCGGCATGGCACTGCAGATCAAGTACCGCTGACCCGACTGCACTCGGCAAGCGGGTAACGCCGTGGGCACCGATACTGGATCGCATGGTTTCTGAGCCCATCACCGAGGCCGTTCCCGAGGCCGCGCTGGCGCCGATCGGTGCCGTACAGCGAACCAGGGTCGGTCGCGAGGCGACCGAACCGATGCGCGCCGACATCAGGATGCTCGGCACGATCCTCGGTGACACCGTGCGCGAGCAGAACGGCGACGAGGTATTCGAGTTGGTCGAACGCGCCCGGGTGGAATCCTTCCGGGTGCGTCGCTCCGAGATCGACCGGGCCGAGATCTCCCACATGTTCGACGGCATCGACATCCACCTGGCGATCCCGATCATCCGGGCGTTCAGTCACTTCGCGCTGCTTGCCAACGTCGCCGAGGACATCCACCGCGAGCGCCGGCGTCATATCCACGTCGACGCCGGCGAACCGCCGCAAGACAGCAGCCTGGCCGCCACCTACGCGAAACTTGACTCCGCAGAACTGGATTCGGCCACCGTGGCCGAGGCGCTCAAGGGTGCGCTCGTTTCGCCGGTAATCACCGCCCACCCCACCGAGACCCGCCGGCGGACCGTCTTCGTTGCGCAGCACCGGATCACCGAGCTGATGCGACTGCACGCCGAGGGGCACCGGGAAACCAGCGACGGCCGCAGCATCGAGCGTGAGCTGCGCCGCCAGGTGCTCACGCTTTGGCAGACCGCGCTGATCCGGCTGTCCCGGCTGCAGATCACCGACGAAATCGACGTCGGCCTGCGGTATTACCAGGCCGCGCTGTTCGAGGTGATCCCGCAGGTCAATTCCGGGCTTCGCGCCGCGCTGCGCGCCCGCTGGCCCGGCGCCGAGCTGCTTTCGGCGCCCATCCTGCAGCCGGGCTCGTGGATCGGCGGTGACCGCGACGGGAACCCGAACGTCACCGCCGCGGTAGTGCAGCGGGCCACCGCCAGCGCCGCGTTCACGGCGCTGGCGCACTACCTGTCCGAGCTCACCCATCTCGAGCAGGAGCTCTCGATGTCGGCGCGATTGATCAGTGTCACACCGGAATTGACGGCGCTGGAGCAGAGCTGCCCGGAGCAGGCCAGGGCCGACGAGCCGTATCGGCGGGCCGTGCGGGTGATTCGTGGTCGGCTCAGTGCGACGGCCACCGGGATCCTGGATGACGAACCGCGGCACCTGCTCGATCTGGGCTTGGAACCGTATGCCACGCCGGACGAACTGAGGGCCGACCTCGACATCATCGACGATTCGCTGCGCACCCACGGCAGCGCGCTGGTGGCCGAGGATCGGCTGGAACTGTTGCGAGAAGGCGTGCACGTCTTCGGTTTTCACCTGTGTGGACTCGACATGCGGCAGAACTCCGATGTGCACGAGGAGGTGGTCGCCGAGCTGCTGGCCTGGGCCGGGGTGCATCCGGACTACCGTTCGCTGCCCGAAGACGAGCGAGTCGAGCTGCTGGCGGATGAACTGACCACGAGGCGCCCGCTGCTCAGCGACCGCGCGGAGTTGTCCGAGCTGGCTCACCAGGAATTGAGTGTGGTCGAGGCCGCCGCGTTCGCCGTCAAGCGGTACGGTCCGGCGGCGGTGCCCAACTATGTCATCTCGATGTGTCAGTCGGTCTCGGATGTGCTGGAGGCCGCGCTGCTGCTGAAGGAAACGGGACTGCTCGATGTTTCCGGGCCCGAACCCTATTGCCCGGTAGGCATTTCCCCGCTGTTCGAGACGATCGACGATCTGCACAACGGGGCGGCGATACTGCACGCGATGCTGGAGCTGCCGATCTATCGGTCGTTGGTGACCGCCCGCGGGGACAGCCAGGAGGTGATGCTTGGCTACTCCGACTCGAACAAGGACGGCGGTTATCTGACCGCGAACTGGGCGGTGTACCGGGCCGAGCTGGCGCTGGTCGAGGTGGCCCGCAAGACCGGAATTCGGTTGCGGCTCTTTCATGGCCGTGGCGGAACCGTCGGCCGCGGCGGCGGCCCCAGCTATCAGGCCATCCTGGCCCAGCCGCCCGGTGCGGTGAACGGTTCGCTGCGCCTGACCGAGCAGGGCGAGGTGATCGCGGCCAAGTACGCCGAACCGCTGTCGGCGCAACGGAATCTGGAGAGCCTGGTAGCCGCCACGCTGGAGTCGACGCTGCTGGATGTGGAGGGCCTCGGCGACGAGGCCGAGCCGGCCTACGCGGTGCTCGACGAGATTGCGACGCTGGCCCGCCAGGCGTACTCCGAATTGGTCCACGAGACACCGGGTTTCGTCGAGTACTTCAAGGCCTCCACGCCGGTCAGCGAGATCGGGTCGCTGAACATCGGCAGCCGTCCGACCTCGCGCAAGCCCACCGAATCGATCGCCGATCTGCGCGCCATTCCGTGGGTGCTGGCGTGGAGCCAGTCGCGGGTGATGCTGCCCGGTTGGTACGGCACCGGGTCGGCATTCGAGCAGTGGATCGCGGCCGGCGACGAGGATGAGCGAGTCACCGTCCTGCACGACCTGTATCAACGGTGGCCGTTCTTCCGCAGTGTGTTGTCCAACATGGCGCAGGTGCTGGCCAAAAGCGACCTGGGGCTGGCGGCGCGCTACGCGGAATTGGTGGCCGATGAGCCGTTGCGGCGCAGGGTGTTCGACAAGATCGCCGCCGAGCATCAGCGGACGATCGCGATGCACAAGCTGATCACCGGTCAAGACGACCTGCTGGCCGACAACGCCGCGCTGGCACGTTCGGTGTTCAACCGCTTCCCATACCTGGAGCCGCTGAATCACCTGCAGGTGGAGCTGCTGCGTCGGTATCGCTCGGGCGACGACGACGAGTTGGTGCAGCGGGGGATTCTGTTGACGATGAACGGGCTGGCAAGCGCGTTACGGAACAGCGGATAACGGGCATAGGGCAGTGGTGGGAGCCCAGTCTGACTCGATGTCATCGCACGAATCGTCGTCTGTCATCCCGGCCCGGGTAGCCCAGAACGAGACCTTCGAGCGGCTGGCCCGCGCCGGATTCGTCGTGAGCGGACTGCTGCACCTGGTCGTCGGCTACCTCGCCATCCGGATCGCGTTTGGCGAGGGCGGCACCGCCGATCAAACCGGCGCGCTGGCCACCCTGGCGGGCACACCGGGAGGCCCCGTCGCGCTGTGGTTCGCCGCTGCCGCGCTGCTGCTGCTCGGCCTTTGGCGGCTCGTGGAAGCCGCACTCGGCCGGTCCAGCGACCATCGGAACGGCTCCTCGTCGGGCGCGCTGGATCGGGCGAAGGCGTTCGCACTCGCCGTGCTCTATATCGCACTCGCGTACTCCACGCTCGGTTTCGCCCGGGGCGCCGGCAAGTCTGCCGGCCAGCAGAATTCGACAATCAGCGCGCGCCTGATGCAGAGCACCGCCGGCACCGTCGCGCTCGTGCTGTGCGGTGTGATCGTCGTCGCGGTGGGCGGCTACCACGTCTACAAGGGTGCCAGCCGCAACTTCGTCGATGACCTGAAAGGCAAGTCGGGCAACATGGTCCGGCGACTGGGCGTCGTCGGCTACGTCGCCAAAGGGGTGGTGATCGCGGCCGCGGGCGCGCTGGTCGTCCTCGCCGCGCTTCGCTCGGAACCGCAGAAGGCCACCGGGCTGGACGGCGCCCTCAAGACGCTGGGCGCCCAACCATACGGACCTGTGCTGCTGGTCGCCGCCGGCTTGGGCATCGTCACCTACGGCTTGTACAGCTTCGCGATGGCCCGACTGACCAAGATGTAGCGGTCACGAGGCCTTCACATAGTCGACCGGGCACGGCCCGGCCGCCCGTGCTACACCACCGATCTGGGCCGCGACGGGCTGCGGATGTGACGTCCATCGCGGCGTCATCCGGTAGGCGCCCAGCAGGTGAGTCATGGCGGCCGTCATCGCCGACAGCGAGAACGGCTGGGCCGGGCAGGAGTGCCTGCCGTGCCCGAAGGCGGTGACCAGCATCGGCGAAGGGAGAGCGTCCTTTTCGGTCAGATGGTGGCGAGTCCATCGATCGGGGTCCCAGTGCTGTAGTCCCGGCGCCGCCGAGGTGTTGAGCAGCGGGAGCAGGGTGGCGATGGTCCAGCCCGGCGGCACCCGGTAGGTGATGGCCCCGGTGTTCAGCGAGACCGGCGACAGCACGCTGCGAGACATGATCGAGCGTTGCGCCATACGCGTCGACTCCAGCGCGCAGCTCTGGGCAAAGGCATTGTCGCCCAACCGTACTCGCTGCAGCTGGGCCGGGTGCTCGAGCAGGTCGACCAATGCCCAGCCCAGCGCGGCGGCCAGGTTTGACATGGACGCGATGTGGATCAACGCGACGTCGAACGCGATCCCGTGCGGCCGGGAAGGCTGCGACACCGTCGACCAGGCGTCCACGATCCGGCCGAAGAGGTCATGATCCCGTCGGTCCCCGTCGTCGAATCTGCGCACCGCGGCGGCGATGGCGTCGGCAATCTCGCCGAGCGCGGCGCGCTCGGCACGTTTGTCGGTCGCCGCCACCGCCGCCATCCGATCGGGGTGGACGAACGCGTCGGAGCCGTCCAGGGCGTCGAAGGCGCGCACCAGACGCTCGAAGGTCGCGCCGTCGGCCGACCCGGGTCCGGCCCACGAGGCCAGCCCCATCCGGTGGCCGAGCCGTCGCATCAGATCGAAGACGTCGAACGAACCCACCGATCCCAGCTCGTGCGTGGTCTGCTCGAGCGCGCGGTCCAGGTTGACCAGATAGGTGGCTACGTCGTCGCGGCGAAACAGCATGTTCGGCAGGGTGCGCCGCCCGGCAAAGATGTCGTCGGGCAGCTTGCGCCGCAGCATCAGGTAGTCGGCGACGCCTTTGCTCGCGGTCTCCTCGCTCAGCGCGTAGAACGACTCGACGCCGGTGGGCGAAAAGGTGAACAGGTAGCGGTCGGGGCCGCTTTTCACGGCGAAGGTATCGCCATGGCGGCCGCGGGCCGTCGCGATCGCCGCGACCGCGTCGGTGACGGGAACGTCCCACGGCAGACCGGTGCCGTCGGCGTAGGGCGGTGCGGGCACCGGGTCGGCACCGGTCACGGCCTACCGCGCCGGCCGATTCCGCAGTCGGTCCACCACACCGCGTACCGCGTGTTCGGTCACCGCCAGCGGCGACATCACCGTCTCGCCGATGCTCACGATGTAGTCGATGCGTTTGACGATCGCCTCCACGGGCTCCACCAGCGAGATCAGGCGTTTGGCGAGCTCGTCGAGGCTTTCCATGGTTCCTTCGAGGTGGTCCAGGCCGCCGTCCAGGCGCTCGACCGTGCCGTTCAACCGGGTCAGGGAACTGCTCAGCTCGTTCATGGTTCTGCCGAGGCTGTCGAGGACGTCCTCGACCTGCTCGACCGTCTTATCGGCGTTCAGAGCGGCCTGAGTGAGCGTCTTGATCCGGTTTCGCTCAGGCCCGTTGCGCACCGTTCGGTCTGCCATGTCCGTAATTATGACCGGGACGGAACCCGGGAAAACCTTTGCACATCGAATTCGATGTGCGAAAACAACACTGTGACGGTGGCCGGCGTGGCGGCCTGACCCGGGGCTGCGGGTGCGAGGTGACGCGCCGACTGGCGGAGTACGCGGCCGGCTATGCCGACGCCGAAGCCCGAACGGGCCGGGCCCTAGGGCCGGGCGGGTAGTTTGGCGGCGGCGTCCTCGTCGAGCAGCCAGAGCGTCGTCTCGAGTCCGACGGCCCCCGCGGCCGGGATATCCACCGGCTGCGCCCCGCCGATGGCGGCGGCGACGGCGTCGCCCTTGGCGGCTCCCGAGACCATCAGCCACACCTCGCGGGAACGCCGGATCGCGGGGATCGTCAAGGTGATTCGTTGCGGCGGAGGCTTGGGGGAGTCATCGACGGACACCACCATGCGGGTGGTCTCGCGCACCGCCGCGGTGTCGGGGAACAGCGAGTTGATGTGGCCCTCGGGTCCCATGCCCAGCAGGTGGACATCGAAATTCGGTACCTGCTCGCCGGGTTCGGCGTTGGCCGCCAGCAGTTGTTCGTAGGCCAGGGCCGCGGCGGCGAGGTCGCTGCCGAATTCGCCGTCACTGGCGGCCATCGGGTGCACGTTGCTCGAGGGGATGTCGATGTGATCGAGCAGGGCCTCTCGGGCCTGCTTCTCGTTGCGCTCGCTGTCGGCTAAAGGGACATAGCGTTCGTCGCCCCAGAAGAGGTGCACCTTCGGCCAGTCGATCTGGTCTGCCCGGGCACGCAGATATTTGAGCAGTCCGATGCCGTTACCGCCGCCGGTCAGCACGATCAGGGCGCGCCCGCGTGCCGCGATGGCGGCGTGGATGGTCTCGACGAGCCGGCCGCCCGCCGCCTCGACCAGGTGGTCGCCGTCCGGGAAGACTTCAACGGTTGTGCTCACGCGTATTGCACCTTATCGATTCCTTCGAGCGCGCTGAAGTAGACCTCATCGGGGTCCAAGCGACGCATGTCTTCGGCCAGGCATTCACGGGTTTCCCTGCGCGCCAAGGGAACTAGAGCATCCGGGCGGCCGGTCCGGCTCAGGGTGGCCGTCGTTCCCTCTTGCGGCCTGCTCAGGGTGATGGTTTCGCTCTTGCGCTCCAGCTCGACCTTGAGCTCGCCGACCTCGCGGCGTACCGGCCCGTCGATCCGGCTGGCCAGCCAGCCCGCCAGGACGTCGAGCGAGGGTTCGGTGCGCAGACCGGAAACCAGCGCGGATTCGATCTTCTCGTGCGGTTTCTGGTCGACCGCGGAGGTGAGCAACGCTCGCCAGTAGGTGATACGCGCCCAGGCCAGATCGGTGTCCCCGGGGGTGTATCCGGGCAGCCTGCTCTTGATCACCGACAGCGGGTCGTCGGTGTTGGTCGCGTCGGTGATGCGGCGAATCGCCAACTTGCCCAACGGGTCCTGAGCGGGAACCGCAGGAGCGACATCGGGCCACCACACCACGACCGGGATATCGGGAAGCAGGAAGGGGATCACGACGCTCGCCGCGTGACCGGACAGCGGGCCGGACAGCCGCAGCACTACGACCTCGCCGGCGCCGGCGTCGCCGCCGACTCGAACCTCAGCATCCAGGCGCGGATCGTGGCCGTCGGCGTCACCGGCCGCCACGACCAGGACCCGGCTGGGGTGTTCGTGGCTGGCGGCGTTGGCGGCCACGATGGCTTCTTCGAGCAGAGTGTCGTTGTCCGACTTGATGATCAGCGTCCCGACCCGGCCCATCATGACCACGCCGGCCTCTTCGCGGAGCGCGTCGAGCTTCTTGTTGACCGCGGTGGTGGTGGTGTCCAGCAGATCGACTATCACGGCCGCCGCCATTCCCGGCCGGTCCGGCGCAACATCTCATCCGCCGAGGAGGGGCCCCAGGTGCCCGATTCGTAAGGCTCGGGCTTTCCGTCTTCTGCCCACCGCTCGAGGACGGGATCGAGTATCTGCCAAGCCAATTCGACCTCCTCGTTCACCGGGAACAACGACGGCTCACCCAGCAGCACGTCCAGGATCAGCCGTTCGTAGGCCTCGGGGGAGTCCTCGGCGAAGGCCGAGCCGTAGGAGAAGTCCATGTTCACATCGCGGACTTCCATCGAGCCCGGGACCTTGGAGCCGAACCGCAACGTGATGCCCTCGTCAGGCTGCACCCGGATGACGAGCGCGTTGGTGCCGAGCTCGTCGGTCATGGTGGCATCGAACGGCAGATGCGGGGCACGTTTGAAAACCAAAGCGATCTCAGTCACCCTGCGGCCCAAGCGTTTTTCGGTACGCAGGTAGAACGGCACCCCGGCCCAGCGGCGGGTGTCCACCTCGAGCGTGATCGCCGCGAAGGTCTCGGTGCTGGAGTCCTTCGAGAAGCCGTCCTCGTCGAGCAGTCCCACCACCTGCTGGCCGCCCTGCCAGCCGGCCGCATATTGGCCGCGGCTGGTGGTCTCTTCGATCGGCTGGGCGAGTTGGGTGGCCGAGAGCACCTTGATCTTCTCGGCCTGCAACGCGCGCGCATTGAAGCTGACCGGCTCCTCCATCGCGGTGAGCGCCAACAGCTGCATGAGGTGGTTCTGGATGACGTCGCGGGCCGCGCCGATGCCGTCGTAGTAACCGGCCCGTCCGCCCAGTCCGATGTCCTCGGCCATCGTGATCTGTACGTGGTCGACGTAGTGCGCGTTCCAGATCGGGTCCCACAGCTGATTGGCGAAGCGCAGCGCCAAGATGTTCTGGACCGTCTCCTTGCCGAGATAGTGGTCGATGCGGAACACCGACTCCTCCGGAAAGACGGAATTCACCACGTGGTTGAGGTCGCAAGCGCTCTTCAGGTCGTGGCCGAACGGCTTCTCGATGACGACCCGACTCCACCGGTCCACAGATGGGCGCGCCAGTCCGGACTTGTGCAGCTGCTCGCACACCACCGGGAACGACTTGGGCGGGATCGCCAGATAGAACGCGTGGTTACCGCCGATTCCACGCTCGGCCTCGAGCTTGTCGAGCGTCTCGGCCAATCGCGCGAACGCGGCGTCGTCGTCGAAAGCGCCCGAGACGAATCGCAGTCCCTCGGCCAGCCGCTCCCAGATGGCCTGACGAAAGGGGGTGCGGCAGTACTGCTTGACGTCGTCGTGGATGACCTGGGCGAAGGCGTCGTGATCCCAGTCGCGGCGGCCGAAGCCGACCAGCGAGAAGGCCGGCGGCAGCAAGCCGCGGTTGGCCAGGTCGTAGACCGCGGGCACCACTTTCTTGTGCGCCAGGTCGCCGGTGACGCCGAAAAGCACCATGGCGCACGGGCCGGCGATCCTGGGTAGCCGCTTATCGTCCTTGTCCCGCAACGGGTTACGCCATTGCGAGACTTCAGCGCCCTGCGTCATTTGGCAAGCGAGCTCAGCTGCTTCTGTGTCTCGTCGAGTAGCTCGGTCCAGGATTCGACGAACTTCTCCACGCCTTCGTTCTCCAGGACCACGAACACGTCGGTCAGGTCGATCCCGATCTCCGAGAGTTTGTCGAACACGCCCTGAGCGGCGTCGGCTGTACCGGTGATGGTGTTGCCGGTGACGACACCGTGGTCGGCGACGGCTTCAAGCGTCTTCTCCGGCATGGTGTTCACCGTGTACGGCGCGACCAGCTCGGTGACGTAGAGGGTGTCGGAGTAGTCCGGGTTCTTGACACCGGTCGACGCCCACAGCGGCCGCTGCACCCGGGCGCCGTCGGCCTTGAGCGATTGGAAGCGCTCGCCGTCGTCGAAGACCTCCTGGTAGGCGGCGTATGCCAACCGGGCGTTGGCGACACCGGCCTGGCCGCGCAAAGCGAGCGCGTCAGGGGTATCGATCTTTTCCAGCCGCTTGTCGATTTCGGTGTCCACCCGGGACACGAAAAACGAAGCCACCGAATGGATCTTGGACAGGTCGTGTCCGGCCTCGCGGGCCTTCTCCAGGCCGGCCAGGTAGGCGTCCATCACCTCGCGGTGCCGCTCGACGGAGAAGATCAACGTGACGTTGACCGAAATCCCTTCCGCCAGTGTGGCGGTGATGGCCGGGATACCCGCCTTGGTGGCGGGAATCTTGATCAGCAGGTTCGGCCGGTCGACGATCTTCCACAGCTCCACGGCCTGGGCGGCGGTCTTGTCGGTCTCAGCGGCCAGTCGCGGGTCCACCTCGATGGAGACTCGTCCGTCCACGCCGTCAGAGGACTCCCATTGCGGCCGCAGCACGTCGCACGCGGTGCGCACGTCGTCGGTGGTGATGGTGCGGATGGTGGCATCCACGTCGGCGCCACGTTCGGCCAGCTCGGCGATCTGTTCGTCATAGGAGTCGCCGTCGGCGAACGCCTTCTGGAAGATCGACGGGTTGGTGGTCACGCCGACGACACTCTTGGTGTCGATCAGCTCCTGCAGGTTGCCGGACTGCAGCCGCTCCCGCGACAAGTCGTCCAGCCACACGGATACTCCCGCGTCGCTCAACGCGGCGAGGTTGGGGTTCTGGGTCATGTCAATCAGCCTTTCTCAGTTATCGACTACTTCTTCCGCGGCGGCAGCGACGGCCTCCGCGGTGAAGCCGAATTCACGGAACAATGTCTTGGCGTCGGCAGATTCGCCGTAGTGCTCGATCGAGACGATCTTCCCGGTGTCGCCGACGAGCTTGTGCCACGGTTGCGCGATGCCCGCCTCGACGGCCACCCGCGCCGAGACCGACGGCGGGAGCACGCTGTCGCGGTACTCGGCCGACTGGGACTCGAACCATTCGACACAGGGCATCGACACGACCCGAGCGAGGATGTCCTTGTCTGCCAACAGCTTTGCGGCGTCGACCGCAAGCTGGACCTCGGAGCCGGTGGCGATCAGAACGACGTCGGGTTCGTCGCCGCCCTCGTCACTGAGCACATAGCCACCGCGGGCGACGCCCTCGATGTTGGTGCCCTCGAGGACCGGCACGCCCTGGCGGGTCAGGATCAACCCGACCGGTCCGCTTCCGTTACCGCGGGCCAGGATCGTCCGCCACGCGTAGGCCGTTTCGTTGGCATCGGCCGGTCGCACCACCGACAGGTTCGGAATCGCCCGCAGTGCCGCGAGGTGCTCGATCGGCTGGTGGGTCGGTCCGTCTTCGCCCAGGCCGATCGAATCGTGCGTCCATACGTAGATGGTGTCGATGTCCATCAGCGAGGCCAGCCGCACCGCCCCGCGCATGTAGTCGGAGAACTGCAAGAACGTTCCGCCGTAGGCACGGGTCGGTCCATGCAGCACGATGCCGGACAGGATGGCGCCCATCGCGTGTTCGCGGATTCCGAAATGCAGGGTGCGACCGTACCAGTCGGCGGTGTAGTCCTTAGTTGTAATCGACGGTGGGCCAAAGGATTTCACGCCGTCCATGGTGGTGTTGTTGCTGCCGGCCAGGTCGGCCGAGCCGCCCCACAGCTCGGGGAGTTTGGGTCCCACCGCGGACAGCACCTTGCCGGACGCCGCGCGGGTCGCCAGCGCCTTGGAGCCGGGTTCCCAGTGCGGGATGTCGGCGTCCCAGCCGTCGGGCAGTTCCTCGGCGGTCAGCCGGTCCAGCAAGGCCTTGCGTTCGGGTTCGCGCTGCGCCCAGGCGTCGAACTCCGCCTGCCACTTCTCGTGCGCTTCCTTGCCCCGATCCACCAGCTTGCGGGTGTGGGCAATGACCTCGTCGCGGACCTCGAAGGTCTTGTCCGGGTCGAATCCCAGGATCTTCTTGACCGCGGCGATCTCTTCGTCGCCCAGCGCCGCGCCGTGCGCCTTGCCGGTGTTCATCAGGTTGGGCGCCGGGTAGCCGATGATGGTGCGCAGCGAGATGAACGACGGCTTGTCGATGACGGCCTTCGCGTTGGCGATGGCCTCTTCGATCCCGACGACGTTCTCGCCGCCCTCGACTTCCTGCACGTGCCAGCCGTAGGCCCGGTAGCGGGCCGCGGTGTCTTCGCACAGCGCGATGTCCGTGTCGTCCTCGATGGAGATCTGGTTGTGGTCGTAGAACACGATGAGGTTGCCCAGCTGCTGCACGGCGGCCAGCGACGATGCCTCGGAGGTCACGCCCTCTTCGATGTCCCCGTCCGACGCGATCACGTAGATGTAGTGATCGAAGGGGCTTTCGCCGGGCGCTGCATCCGGGTCGAACAGTCCGCGCTCGTAGCGTGCCGCCATCGCCATCCCGACGGACGACGCCAAGCCCTGGCCCAGCGGGCCGGTGGTGATCTCAACACCCTTGGTGTGCCGGAACTCCGGGTGCCCGGGAGTCTTCGAGCCCCAGGTGCGCAGCGACTCGATGTCCGACAGCTCCAGGCCGAACCCGCCGAGATAGAGCTGCAGGTACAGCGTGAGGCTGCTGTGCCCCGCCGACAACACGAAGCGGTCGCGTCCCAGCCAGTACACGTCGCTGGGATCGTGGGTCATGGCGCGCTGGAACAGCGTGTAAGCCAGCGGGGCAAGGCTCATCGCGGTCCCGGGGTGGCCATTGCCGACCTTCTGGACCGCGTCGGCGGCCAGCACCCGCACGGTGTCGACCGCGGTCGAGTCGATCTCGGCCCAGTCGTCAGGGTGGTGGGCTCGGGTCAGCGTAGAGATGTCTTCGAGAGTGGTCACAGGCGTCAGTCCTTGGGGTGGCCGTAAACAGAGCGCAGATCAATTCTCACCCTAGTGCGGGAGTGCCAGCGTTTGCAGTGCGGGATTGTGGGTATTCCGCTGCGCCTGCCGCGGACATGACGCCCAGGCGTCGCAGAGCTTGCGACCAGTGCCGTCGTCGGGAAATTCTGTCTGAATAGACCCTCGAGGCTGGCCGAGGTGACAGCGCGGTCTACCATCGTGCGTAGTAGATCCTGCGCCCCGCTGCGACCCCAAGGAGTTATTGCGTGAGCGTTCGCGGGCGCCTAGGGCCAACCCGAGCGCCGAGCCGAATACGCGGCACGGTGCTGGCATACGTGGCGCTGACGAAGCCGCGCGTCATCGAGCTGCTACTGGTCACCGCGATACCCGCGATGCTGCTCGCCCACCGTGGCACCGTGAACCCGCTGCTGATCCTCGACACGCTGATCGGCGGGATGCTGGCCGCCGGCGGAGCCAACACGCTCAACTGCGTGGCCGACGCCGACATCGACAAGGTGATGAAGCGGACGGCGCGCCGGCCGCTGGCGCGGGCCGCCGTGCCGACGCGCAACGCCCTGGTATTCGGGTTGGTGCTCACCGCCGCGTCGTACTTCTGGCTCTGGTGGACGACGAACCTGCTGTCCGGGCTGCTGGCCATGGCGACCGTCGCGTTCTACGTGTTCGTCTACACGCTGCTGCTCAAGCGCCGCACGTCGCAAAACGTTGTGTGGGGCGGCGCGGCGGGCTGCATGCCGGTGATGATCGGCTGGTCGGCCGTCACCGGCACCATCGGCTGGCCGGCGCTGGCGATGTTCGCGATCATCTTCTTCTGGACGCCCCCGCACACCTGGGCGCTGGCGATGCGGTACAAGGACGATTACAAAGCGGCCGGTGTTCCGATGCTGCCCGCCGTTGCGACCGAGCGTCAGGTCACCAAGCAGATCCTGATCTACACGTGGCTGACCGTGCTGGCGACGATGGTGCTGGCGCTTGCCGCCGGCTGGCTGTACACGGCGGTCGCCGTGGTGGCCGGGGTGTGGTTCCTGGCGATGGCCCACCAGCTCTACGCCGGGGTCCGCGCCGGCGAGCCGGTCAAGCCGCTGCGGCTGTTCCTGCAATCGAACAACTACCTCGCGGTGGTGTTCTGTGCGCTGGCGGTCGACTCGGTGATCGCGTTGCCGACGCTGCTCTGAGCCGGCGCGAACCCCATCCGCCACTTCGGTACCGCCGAAGTGACCACACGCCTGTTTTCAAATCCGATAGCACATCCGATATCGCATTTGAAGACACGCGTGTCCTGCTCAGACTGAGGCCACTGTGGCAGCTGTGGCGTAATTCTTGGGATCGGTAGCCGATCGTCGCGCATGTAATGGGCGCGACCGATTTGCATAGCCAAAACCTATGCAGCACAAAGAGCGCAGTTCGATACTGACTCTCAGCAGCAAAGCTGCAGAAAAGGACATTGGGCCATGGAACGCATGGGCATCGTAAAGAAAGTGATCGCCGCGGCGCTGCTGTCGGGCGGGCTGGCGCTATCCGATTTCGGCCTGACCGCGGCCATCGCCGGGGCTCAACCCGGGCCCGTGCCGTTGGATGCCTGGCCCGGCTGTCCGAACGACCACCCGTCCGGGCCATGTCACTGGTGCCCGGGGCAACCCTTGCCGCCGACCGGTAATCACGTCACCAACCCGGTTGTTTGGGACAACAACATTTGCCACACCTACTATTACGTCTACTTCGGGCAAGGCAATGTGGCCCAAAACATTTGGGACGGCGAGAATCCGCCGCCGCCACCTCCACCGCCGCCGCCGGGTCTGATCAACAAGGACAACTGCCAGCAGATTCTCGGAATCTTCTGCCCTAAGGCCTGAATTCGCCTACGGCAGTAGCACAATCGAGCCCGTGGTCTTGCGGCCCTGCAGGTCCTGATGGGCGCGGGTCGCTTCGGCCAGCGGATAGCGGCCTCCGATTTCGATGTTGATGGATCCGCCGGCCACCGCCTCGAACAATTCGTCGGCGCGCCAGTTGAACTCCTGGCCGGTGCGCATGAAGTGCACCAGCGCCGGGCGGGTGAGGAACACCGAACCCGCGGCGTTGAGCCGCTGCGGATCCACCGGCGGTACCGGCCCGCTGGAAGCGCCGAACAACGCCAGGGTCCCGCGCACGGCCAGGCTGGCCAGACTGGCGTCGAACGTGGTGGCACCGACGCCGTCGTACACCGCGGCCGCACCGAGACCTCCGGTGAGTTCACGAATCCGCTGACCGAACTGCGCGGCGTCGTCGGGGTAGGACAGCACCTCGTCGGCACCGGCCTTCTTGGACATCTCGGCCTTTTCGGGCGTGGAGACGGTGGTGATGACCCGGGCGCCGAGCATGTGTGCCCATTGGGTCAGGATCAGCCCCACGCCGCCGGCCCCGGCGTGCACCAGCACCGCGTCACCGGGCTGCACCGGATACACCGACTTGAGCAGGTAGTGCGCCGTCAGACCCTTCAACAGCACCGAGGCCGCGATCTCGGAGGTGACGCCGTCGGGCACCTTGGCGGTCAAATGTGCTGGCGCAGTAGAGAATTCAGCGTACGCTCCGGACGCGGCCGCGGACACCACTCGGTCGCCGACCCGGAAGTCATCGGTTCCCTCGCCGACGGCAGCGACGGTGCCGCACACCTCGGAGCCGAGGACGAACGGCACCTCGCGCGGGTATTGCCCGGATCGGAAATACGTGTCAATGAAATTGACGCCGATGGCCTCGGCCTGGATCAGCAGCTCGCCGGGCCCCGGCGAGGGCTGTGATGTCTCGACGTAACGAAGGACTTCGGGGCCGCCAGTTTCACTGACTTCGATTGCGTGCATGTGGATATCATGCCCGGGCATGAAGCTTGCCCGCCCGGACGTCTTCCACCCCCGCATTGTGCTGGCCGGATGTCGGCGCCACCCCGACGATGCCGGCCTGGTATCCGCGTTACGAACGCGGGGCCTGCACGCTCGCTGGCTGGAGTGGGATGACCCGGAAACCGTCGCCGCCGACCTCGTGATCCTGCGCGAAACCGTGGACGCCGACCGGCGCGACGAGTTCCTCGCCTGGACCCGCCGCGTCAAGAACCTGCTGAATCCGCCCGCGGTGGTCGCCTGGAATCTCGATGCGCGGTACTTGGATGACATCGCGAAAGCCGGTGTGCCAACGCTGCCGGGCGCGCCGGCACAGTCGGTGTTGATCTTCTTCGGTGGGCAACAGTCCCACGCTTGGCCGGTCGAGCCGGAGTTCGAGACATGGGACCTCGGTGACGCGGCGATCGCGGCGGCGGCCGCACACGCCGATATCCGCACCAGCGAACTGCTCTACGCGCGCGTCGATGTCAGCGACGGACGGGTGACCGCACTCGATGTGGTGGCGCCGTCGCTGGGCTGGGAACAGCTGGACGCCGGGGCACGCGAGCTGGCCCAGCGCGCGTTCGCCCTGGCCGTGGAATCAGCCTGCGAGCGGCTCGGGCTCGGCCCGTTCTCGCATCGAGGCCCATAGCGCCGCGGTCGCGGCGGTGCACGCCGCGGCACCCGCGACGTGGATGGCGACCAGGGTGGCGGGGACGCCGGTGAAGTACTGCGTGGTGCCGACGGCCGCCTGTAAGCACACCAGCCCGAGCAGCACCCCCAGCCGCAGCAGGATCGGCCGCGCCGCGCGGATCGCCAGCAGCCCGAAGCCCAGCCCGACCAACAGCGCGAGATAGGCGACCAAGAGCGAGGAATGCATATGCACCAGCGTGGTGACCTCGACTTTCAGCCGCGGCACGGTCCGGCTGGGACTGCGGTCTCCCGCATGCGGCCCGGCCGCGGTGACCAGCGTGCCGGTGATCAGCAGCACCGCCAGGTTCACCCCGGTCAGCGCCGTGAGCAGGCGCAGCGGCCTGGCCACCCGCTCGCGCACGACGCCGTCGTCCGGCTCGCCGATCTTGACGTAGAGCAGCACCGACAGCCACACCATCGACATCGACACGAGCAGATGGATGGCTACCGTCCACCACAGCAGCCCGGTGCGCACGGTGATGCCGCCGATCACGGCCTGCACCACCGTCGACACCGGCATCAGCCAGGCGTAGATCAGCACCTCGAGCCGCCGGCGGGCCCGGTATACCGCCAGCACAGCCAGCGCCGCGGTGACCACGACCGCGAGGCTCAACAGCCGGTTGCCGAACTCGACGGCCTGATGCACTTGCGGCACCTCGGCGACCGCGACCGGGACGAAACTGCCCGGGAAACACTGCGGCCAGGTGGGGCAACCCAGTCCCGACGCGGTGACCCGAACGATTGAACCGGTGACCGCTATGCCGCCCTGAGAAACGACCACGGCGGCGGCGATGATCCGCTGGACCCGCAGGCTGGGGTCGGGGAGCAGGTCCACCAACCGCATCAGCACTCGTCTTACCACCGCCCGATCGTAAGCCAATGAAAACTACAAAATGTAGTAGGGCTGCCGGCGCCGAGGCGGTAAATCGCAGGCCTGCCTCGGCGTGTCGGCTGCGTGGTGGCGGTGTCGGGGGCGGCCCAAGGGCCACCGCTCAGGTGAACCGGAACCAGCGCAGCGCGCCCAGCGCGGCGACCGCGCCCCACACGGCCAGGACGACGACGCCGAACCAGTCGACCGACAGTGTCATCGCCTGCGACAGCGCCTCGGTCAGCGCGCCGGACGGGGTGAGCCGGGCCGCCCATTTGACCGCGGTCGGGATCATGTTCGTCTCGAGGGTGAGTGCGCCCAGCCCGGCGAAGACGAACCACATCAAGTTGGCGACCGCGAGGACGATCTCGGCGCGCAGCGTGCCACCGAGCAGCAGGCCGAGTGCGGTGAAGGCGGCGGTGCCCAGCGCGATGACGGCCGCGCCCAGCACAAGAGCCAGCGGTGCGGGCCGCCAGCCCAGCGCAAAACCGATGGCGCCCAGGATGATTGCCTGCAGAAACACGACGGTGATCACGGCCAGGGATTTGCCGGCGATAATGCCCCAGACCGGAAGTGGAGTGGCCCCAAGCCGTTTCAAAGCCCCATACCTGCGGTCGAACGCGATCGCGATCGCCTGCCCGGTGAATGCCGTCGAAATCAGAGCCAGCGCCATGATGGCCGGCACGAACGCCGCGGCGCGGTTGTGGCCGAATGAGCCGAACGGCAGCAGCGTCAGCCCGACCAGCAGCGTGATCGGGATGAACATCGTCAGCAGCAGCTGTTCTCCGTTGCGCAGCAACAGCTTCAGCTCCAGCCCGAACTGGGCGGCCAGCATTTTCGGCACGGCGCTGGGACGCGGATCGGGGGTGAAGGTTCCGGGCGGAAACGCCGGGGTGTTGGTGTCGGTCACGATCGTAACTTCCTGCCGGTGAGCTCCAGGAACACATCTTCGAGACTGCGTTGCTCTACCCGCATATCGGTTGCCAGCACATCGATTTGGGCGCACCACGCCGTCACGGTCGCCAGCACCTGCGGGTCGACCGGGCCCTCGACCAGGTACTCGCCCGGGGTCACCTCGGTGGTCTTGTAGTCCTCCGGCAGCGCAGAAGCCAACAGCGACAAGTCGAGTCGCGGCGGCGCGGTGAACCGCACCTGGTCTTTCGCGCCGGAGCGCATCAGCTCCGCCGGCGTGCCTTCGGCGACCGTCGCCCCCCGGTCGATGATCACGATCCGGTCGGCGAGCTCCTCGGCCTCCTTGAGCTGGTGCGTGGTCAGCACCACCGTCACGCCGTCGCGGCGCAACGCGTCGATCAGTTCCCACACCAAGAGCCGGGCATGCGCGTCCATGCCGGCGGTGGGCTCGTCGAGGAACACCAGTTCCGGACGGCCGACCAGCGCGCAGGCCAGCGCGAGCCGTTGCTGCTGTCCGCCCGAGAGTCGCCGGTACGTGGTGCGGGCGGCATCGGTGAGGCCCAGGGTCGCCAGCAGCCACTGCGGGTCCAGCGGGTCGGCGGCGTAAGAAGCCACCAGGTCCAGCATTTCGCCGGCGCGCGCGGCCGGGTACCCGCCGCCGCCCTGCAGCATCACCCCGATACGCGCGCGCAACCTGGTGTTGTCGGCGACCGGGTCCAGGCCCAGCACCTCGATCGTGCCGGCGTCGGGGCGGACGAAGCCCTCACACATCTCGACCGTGGTCGTCTTGCCGGCGCCGTTGGGCCCCAGCAGGGCCAGCACCTCCGCGGCGCGCACTTCGAGATCGAGATTGGCGACGGCGGTCGTCGAGCCGTAGTGCTTACTCACCCCGCGCAGCCGCACCACTGTTTCGGGGGCTTGGGGGTCTAGGGGACCCGAACTCACGTCGAGTCAGCGTAGGCGTCGGGTGCCGACTCGGAGCGAGGGGTGGCGCGCGCGGTCTCGACGGTCGCGGGGGGCTGGGCGCCGGGCGGCCCCTCGCCGTTGTCGATCGGCGCGGACTGCAGCGGCCGCCACGGCAGGCGGGTGTACGTCAGCGCGACCAGCACGGCCATCACCGCCGCGCTGGCCAGCGTGGCATCCAGGATCTGGAACAGCGCAAAGCGGTCGCCGTTGGCGGTCGGTCCGAAGATCCCGACGACGAGCGTGATCACGATGACCGTCTCGCGGAAGCCGGTGCGCGTCGCCCAGCAGGCCAGCGGAATGATCGCCCACAGCAGGTACCAGGGCTGCACGACGGGAAACAGCAGCACGCAGATGCCCAGCGCGACGCCCAGGCCGCCGATCGGGTGCAGCCGGCCGCGGAACACCGCGAACAGCAACCAGCTGACCAGCACCATGATGATCAGCACGCCGATAAAACGGGTCAGAGCCAGCACGGCAGTGGTGTGATCGCCCAGGCCCAGCAGAATTCCGACCTGCCCGGTGGCCAGGGCCAGCAGCGTTGGTGGCGACATCCAGCTGCGCACGACGTTGGCGGTGCCCAGCGTGAACATCCAGCCGAATCCGAGCCCGCTGGCCCAGCCCACCAGGCCCATCACCGCCAGCGACAGCGACCCGATCCCGCCGCCGGCCAGCAGCAGCGCGCGCAGGGTGCCGCCCCAGCGGTGAGCCAGCGCCATCGTGACGAATCCCAGCGCCAACAGCGAGGGCAGCTTCACCTGCGAGGACAGCGTGATCAGGATGGACCCTGCCAGCAACATGCCCAGCGGCTCCCAGTCGGGGCCCAACCGTCGCCACGAGACGGGCCGCAGTTGTGGCGCATCGATACCGCGCAGCGCGTACTCGGCGCCGGCCAGCATCAACCCGAGCATCAGCGCTTCGTTGTGGATGCCGGCGACCAGATGCATCAGCAACAGCGGATTGGCCACGCCCAGCCACAGCGCGCTGACCTCGGCGACGCCGCAACGCCGGGCCAGCCGCGGTACGGCCCACACGATCATCGCCACACCGGCCAGCACCACCAACCGGTGGCAGAGCACCGCGGCGACGATGTTCTCGCCGGTCAGCGCCGAGATGCCGCGCCCGATCCACAGGAACAACGGCCCGTAGGGGGCCGGCGTCTCGCGCCACACGCTGGGCACCGACAGGGTGAACACATGGCCGAGACCTAGCCCGGACGCGGGACCGACCTGGTAGGGGTCGAGGCCCTCCAGCGAGATCTGGCTCTGGGCCAGGTAGGAGTAGACATCCTTGCTGTACATCGGCGGCGCGATCAGCAGCGGCAGCATCCACAGCACCAGGGTGCGATCCAGGTCGCCGCGCGACATCTGCCGCTTGCCCAGCGCGAATCGGCCCAGCATCA
This sequence comes from Mycobacterium sp. 050128, assembly GCF_036409155.1. NCBI lineage: Bacteria > Bacillati > Actinomycetota > Actinomycetes > Mycobacteriales > Mycobacteriaceae > Mycobacterium > Mycobacterium sp. 050128. Next base: position 546,403 of record NZ_JAZGLW010000004.1, read on the forward strand.
GCCAGGCCAGCGCCATCATGACCGCCCCGACCGTGGTCATCGTCAACGACACCGTCTGGATGCGGGACGGCAGGTTCAGCAGCCGCACGCCGAACGTGGGGTCCTGGACGACGGGACGGGCGCCGGCGCCCAGGGCGCCGATCCCCATCAGGACCGTTCCGGTGGCGCCGAACAGGCGGGTGCGCCGAAGTGCGGTGAGTTCGGTCTCATTAAGCGGTGAGCCCACGGGCTTCTCGTCGCCGTGCAACGCGGCGATCGAGGAGCTCAGCGAGTGGTGGCGCTCTGCCATCAGTGCAGCGTAGCGGCATGTCGCGAAGCCGCCGCCCGGTGCTCACCGCGCGATCGGGACGACCCGCCACTGAGGGCAGCCTTGCTAGACCGATTTCCGGAATTGCGTCACACTGGTGTGGTGAAAATCCGGACCGCTGAGGAAGCCCAGGGAGCCGGCGTCGTGCCTGCAACCGGTGCCGCGGCTCCGACCATCATGCCGGACGGTCACACCCGCCGCGCCATCGTGCGGCTGCTGCTGGAATCCGGGTCGATCACCGTCAGCGAGATCTGTGACCGGCTGGGTCTGGCGGCCGCCGGCGTGCGGCGTCACCTGGACGCGCTGATCGACGCGGGCGACGCGGAATCGGCGGCTGCCGCGGCATGGCAGCAGGCCGGACGCGGGCGCCCCGCGAAGCGTTTCCGGTTGACGGCGGCCGGCCGGGCCAAGCTCGACCACTCCTACGACGACCTGGCGGTCGCGGCCATGCGCCAACTGCGCGAGATCGGTGGACAGGGTGCGCTGCAGACGTTCGCCCGGCGCCGTATCGACACGATCCTGGCCGACGTCGAGCCCGCCGGCAGTGCCGACGACGCCGCCGTCGAGGCCGCCGCCGAGCGGGTGGCCGGTGCGCTGACGAAGGCCGGCTACGTCGCCACCACGACCCGGGTGGGCCCGCCGCTGCACGGCGTGCAGATCTGCCAGCACCACTGCCCGGTATCGCATGTCGCCGAGGAATTCCCGGAATTGTGCGAGGCCGAGCGGGAAGCCATGGCCGAAGTTCTCGGCACTCACGTGCAGCGGTTGGCGACGATCGTCAACGGCGATTGCGCCTGTACCACCCATGTACCGCTCGCACCGGTTGCGAGCAACACCGCAAGCAAGACCTAGCATCATGCGGCGCCCAGCCCGCGCCCGCACCAACACCAAAGGAGCGTCCGAATGACTCTCACGCCAGAGGCAACCACGCCGTCGGTTACCGGAGCGCCTCCAGCACCCCTGACCCAGGAGCAGGCGATCGCATCCCTGGGCAAGTACGGCTACGGCTGGTCGGATTCCGACGTGGCGGGCGCCAGCGCGCAGCGCGGGCTTTCTGAGGCGGTCGTCCGGGACATCTCGGCGAAGAAGAGCGAGCCCGAGTGGATGCTGCAGATCCGGCTGAAGGCGTTGCGGACCTTCGACAAGAAGCCGATGCCGAACTGGGGTTCCAACCTCGAGGGCATCCACTTCGACAACATCAAGTACTTCGTGCGCTCCAGCGAGAAGCAGGCCGCGACCTGGGACGATCTGCCCGCCGACATCAAGAACACCTACGACAGGCTGGGCATCCCGGAAGCCGAGAAGCAGCGACTGGTCTCCGGTGTCGCCGCCCAGTACGAGTCAGAGGTGGTCTACCACTCCATCCGTGAGGATCTGGAGAAGCTGGGCGTCATCTTCCTCGACACCGACAGCGGTCTGCGGGAACACCCGGAGATCTTCAAGCAGTACTTCGGCAGCGTGATCCCCGCCGGCGACAACAAGTTCTCCGCGCTCAATACCGCTGTCTGGTCGGGCGGTTCGTTCATCTACGTGCCGCCGGGCGTGCACGTCGACATCCCGCTGCAGGCCTACTTCCGGATCAACACCGAGAACATGGGCCAGTTCGAGCGCACCCTGATCATCGTCGACGAGGGTGCCTTCGTGCACTACGTCGAGGGCTGTACCGCGCCGATCTACAAGAGCGACTCGCTGCACTCCGCGGTGGTCGAGATCATCGTGAAGCCCGGTGGCCGTTGCCGGTACACGACGATCCAGAACTGGTCGAACAACGTGTACAACCTGGTCACCAAGCGTGCCCGCGCCGAAGCCGGCGCCACGATGGAGTGGGTCGACGGCAACATCGGGTCCAAGGTGACGATGAAGTACCCGGCGGTCTGGATGACCGGCGAATACGCCAAGGGCGAGGTGCTCTCGGTGGCGTTCGCCGGCGAGGGTCAGCACCAGGACACCGGCGCCAAGATGCTGCACCTGGCGCCCAACACGTCGAGCAACATCGTCTCCAAGTCGGTGGCACGCGGCGGTGGCCGCGCGTCCTACCGCGGCCTGGTGCAGGTGAACAAGGGCGCCCACGGATCGCGCTCCAGCGTGAAATGCGATGCGCTGCTTGTCGATACGATCAGCCGCAGCGACACCTACCCGTACGTCGACATCCGTGAGGACGACGTGACGATGGGTCACGAGGCCACCGTGTCCAAGGTCAGCGAGGACCAGCTCTTCTACCTGATGAGCCGCGGCATGACCGAGGACGAGGCGATGGCGATGGTCGTGCGCGGCTTCGTCGAGCCGATCGCCAAGGAACTGCCGATGGAGTACGCGCTGGAGCTCAACCGGCTGATCGAGCTGCAGATGGAAGGTGCGGTCGGTTAGTGACGAATGTGACTGAAGCGGTTGAGGGTTCGGCCCTCACCGCTGCCAATAAGGGTGGGCTGTTCGCGTCCTTCGACGTGGACGCCTTCGAGGTTCCGCACGGTCGCGACGAGCTCTGGCGGTTCACCCCGCTGCGACGGTTGCGCGGACTGCACGACGGCTCGGCCGTCGCCAACGGCAAGGCCGACATCAGTGTCGGCGAACAGCCCGGCGTACAGACCGAAATCGTGCGCCGCGGCGACGAGCGTCTTGGCCAGGGCGGTGTCCCCGCCGATCGTGTTGCGGCCCAAGCGTTCTCGTCGTTCAACTCCGCGACGGTGGTGACCGTCGCGCGTGACACCGAGGTCGCCAAGCCGATCGAAATCGCGATCACCGGGCCCGGCGAGGGCGCGGTCGCCTACGGGCATCTGCAGATCCGCGTCGAAGAACTCGCCCGCGCGATCTTCGTCATCGACCTGCGCGGCAGCGGGACCTACGCCGACAACGTCGAGATCATCGTCGGCGACGCGGCAGCCGTCAGGGTGATCTGGATCGCCGACTGGGCCGACGACATGGTGCACGTCAGCGCCCATCACGCACGGCTGGGCAAGGATTCGGTGCTCGGCCACGTCAACGTGACGCTCGGGGGCGATCTGGTGCGTACGTCGACGACGGTGCGATTCACCGCGCCCGGCGGCGACGCCCAGCTGCTCGGTACCTACTTCGCCGACGACGGTCAGCACTTCGAATCGCGGTTGCTCGTCGACCACGCGCAGCCCAACTGCCGCTCGGACGTGTTGTACAAGGGTGCGCTGCAAGGCGATCCGGACTCCGCGCGGCCCGACGCCCACACGGTCTGGATCGGCGATGTGCTGATCAGGGCCGAGGCCACCGGCACCGACACGTATGAGGCGAACCGCAATCTGGTGCTCACCGACGGCGCCCGCGCCGATTCGGTACCCAACCTCGAGATCGAGACGGGCGAGATCGTCGGCGCCGGACATGCAAGTGCCACCGGAAGATTCGACGACGAGCAGGTGTTTTATCTGCGGGCCCGCGGTATCCCGGAGGACCAGGCCCGCCGGCTGATTGTGCGCGGCTTCTTCGCCGAGATCATCCAGAAGATCGCCGTGGCCGCCGTGCGCGAACGGCTGACCGAGGCCATCGAACACGAACTTGAGTTAACCGAAGGAACCAAGAACTGATGACCACGCTCGAAATCAAGGACTTGCACGTCAGCGTCTCGCCTGCCAATAAGGTCGAGGCCATCCCGATCCTCAAAGGCGTTGACCTCACCGTGAAGTCGGGGGAGACGCACGCGCTGATGGGCCCGAACGGGTCCGGCAAGTCCACCCTGTCCTATGCGATCGCCGGGCACCCGAAGTACGAGGTGACCTCGGGTTCGATCACGCTGGATGGCGAGGACGTGCTGGCGATGAGCGTCGACGAGCGGGCGCGGGCCGGCCTGTTCCTGGCCATGCAGTACCCGATCGAGGTGCCCGGGGTGTCGATGTCGAACTTCCTGCGCACCGCGGCCGCGGCCGTACGCGGTGAGGCGCCGAAGCTGCGGCACTGGGTCAAGGAAGTCAAGGGCGCGATGGACGATCTGGGCATCGACCCGGCGTTCTCCGAACGCAGTGTGAACGAAGGCTTTTCCGGTGGTGAGAAGAAGCGCCACGAGATCCTGCAGCTGTCGTTGCTCAAGCCCAAGATCGCGATCCTCGACGAGACCGACTCCGGACTCGACGTCGATGCGCTGCGGGTGGTCAGCGAGGGCGTGAACCGCTACGCCGAGGCCGGCTGGGACGATGGCACCGGCCAGCCGGTGCGCGGCGGCGTGCTGTTGATCACGCACTACACCCGGATCCTGCGCTACATCCAGCCGCAGTTCGTGCACGTGTTCGTCGGCGGCCGTATCGTCGAGGCCGGCGGCCCCGAACTGGCCGACGAGCTCGAAGAGCATGGCTACGAGCGCTTCTCCCCCGCAAGCGGGAGGGACCCCCACCAAGCGGCCTTCACGGGGGCGTAACGATGACGGCCTCCGTGAATCTGGACCTCGCGGCGATCCGTGCTGATTTCCCGATCCTCAAGCGCATCATGCGCGGGGGAAAACAGTTGGCGTATTTGGATTCCGGTGCCACGTCGCAGCGGCCGTTACAGGTGCTGGACGCCGAGCGGGAGTTCCTGCTGACCTCCAACGGCGCGGTGCACCGCGGTGCGCACCAGCTGATGGAGGAGGCCACCGACGCCTACGAGCAGGGCCGGGCCGATATCGCGGCATTCGTCGGCGCCGAGACCGACGAGCTGGTCTTCACCAAGAATGCCACCGAATCGCTGAACCTGGTGTCATATGTGCTGGGCGACAAGCGCTTCGACCGGGCCGTCGGTGAGGGTGACGTCATCGTCATCACCGAGCTCGAACATCACGCCAACCTGGTCCCGTGGCAGGAGCTGTCCCGGCGGACCGGGGCTACGCTGCGCTGGTACGGCCTGACCGACGACGGGCGTATCGATCTGGACTCGCTGGAACTCGACGAGCGTGTCAAACTCGTTGCTTTCAGCCATCATTCGAACGTGACCGGAGCGGTCGCGCCGGTGCAGGAGCTCGTTGCCCGGGCCAAGGCCGTCGGCGCGCTGACGGTGCTGGATGCCTGCCAGTCGGTGCCGCACCAGCCCGTCGACTTCCATGCCCTCGACGTCGACTTCGGTGCCTTCTCGGGTCACAAGATGCTGGGCCCCAACGGAATCGGAGTTCTTTACGCTCGCCGCGAGTTGCTCGAGGCGCTGCCGCCGTTTATCACCGGTGGTTCGATGATCGAGACGGTCACGATGGAAGCCACCACGTATGCCGCGCCCCCGCAGCGGTTCGAAGCCGGTACCCCGATGACGTCCCAGGTGGTGGGGCTGGGCACGGCGGCGCGCTACCTGAGCCAGCTCGGTATGGACGCGGTGCAAGCCCACGAGAACGAGCTGGTGGCCGCGGCCCTCGATGGTCTGTCCGGTATCGGCGCGGTGCGCATCATCGGACCGACGTCGATGGAAAACCGTGGCTCACCAGTCTCTTTCGTCGTCGACGGGGTGCACGCGCATGACGTCGGGCAGGTGCTCGACGACGAGGGTGTCGCGGTGCGGGTCGGCCATCATTGCGCGTTGCCGCTGCACCGGCGGTTCGGGGTGGCCGCCACGGCGCGGGCGTCGTTCGCGGTGTACAACACCGCCGACGAGGTCGACCGGCTGGTGGCCGGCGTGCGCCGGTCCATCGATTTCTTCGGCGGAGTGTGAGCCGTGCGTCTGGAGCAGATGTATCAGGACGTGATCCTCGATCACTACAAACACCCGCAGCATCGCGGGCTGCGCGAGCCGTTCGGCGCGCAGGTGTCTCACGTGAACCCGATCTGCGGCGACGAGGTCACGCTGCGGGTGGCGTTGTCCGACGACGGCCAGACCGTCACCGATGTTTCCTATGACGGGCAGGGCTGTTCGATCAGCCAGGCAGCCACCTCGGTGCTGACCCAGCAGGTCATCGGACAGAGCGTGGGGGAGGCGCTGAAGACCATCACCGCGTTCACCGAAATGGTGTCGTCGCGGGGAACGGTCGAAGGCGACGAGGACGTGCTGGGCGACGGCATCGCCTTCGCCGGAGTTGCCAAGTACCCGGCCCGGGTGAAATGTGCTCTGCTGGGCTGGATGGCATGCAAAGACGCACTGGCCCAAGCCAGCCATGCTTTCGAGGAGGACCAACGATGAGCGAAACCACCGCACCCGACCAGGAATTCATCGCCGACCTCGAGGAGGCGATGCGCGACGTCGTCGACCCCGAACTCGGGATCAACGTCGTCGACCTGGGACTGGTCTACGGCCTCAACGTCGAACAGGGCGACGAGGGCAAGGTCGCGACCATTGACATGACGCTGACGTCGGCGGCCTGCCCGCTGACCGATGTGATCGAAGACCAGTCGCGCAGCGCCCTGGTCGGCAGCGGTCTGGTCAACGACATCCGGATCAACTGGGTGTGGAACCCGCCGTGGGGCCCGGACAAGATCACCGAGGACGGACGCGAGCAGTTGCGCGCCCTCGGCTTCACCGTTTAGCTGCGGTGACCCGCGGGCTTTTTGCCTCCACATTTGCCGTCGTGGGCGGGACGCAGGTCGATGCTCGTCGCTTGTAGCGTGCCGCTGCCGTCCTGAGTCCCTTGCGCCGTCATGCATTTGCCTTGCGCGATGGCCTGGGTGTCGGCACCGGCCTGCTTGTTGTATCGCGTCTGGTCGGTGACCGTGACCGGCGTCTGCGAGCTGGCGCCGCCGGAATCGGTGCTCGTGACGGTGATGGTGTTACCGGCGACGGACGTGACGGTGCCCCGCAGCGGGGCGTGCTTGGCGGGCGCGCCGGATGGCGCGGGAGTTGTCGAGTCGCCGGGCGCGGCCGGCTTGCCGGGCGGGCACTTCCCGTCGACGGCGGGGCTCACCCGCACCGACGCCGCGGTGATCGGCTGGCCGGGCTGGGATTCCTGGTGGGCGGGCCGCACAGTGACGCAACTGCCGGCGGTGACGTCGCCGAGCGCGGCCGGGGTCACCTCGGTGACTTTGGTCGACGGCGTGAAAGCGACGGCGGCATTGCCCTTTTCCTGGGTGACCTGGGCCGTGTTTCCTGACACCGACGCGATCAGTCCACGCACCCGAGCCTGGCCGGCGGCCGGCGGCGTCGTCGTGGGTGCCGTCGCCGATGGCGACGCGGAACTTGTGGTGCTGGCTGAGGTGGCCGGTCTGGACGTGTTCGACGAACCGCACGCCACGACGGATGCCGCGGTGACTCCGGTGACCGCGAGCAAGGCGAACCGGGCGAGCCGAGACGGGTGAGAGCTGGCAGGCAACAACGTTTCTCCAATCGTCGGGTTGGTCCCAACGACGGGTCTACCGGATCCAGCTGTGCCCGAGCTATGAGTTCACGCCGCCAAGGTGTAGGGCGCGGTTGGCCCCCCACGAATTGGGGTATGCCCGGCTCAGCCCATCTCGATGTGGGTGTCGGTTTCTGGGGGGATGAGTGATCGGCGATGGTCGGCTGGCTGGACGACTTGCAGCGACGGAACCGCAGCGTGAGCGTGGCCGTCGCGGCCATCTACAAATATCTCGATGATCAAGGCGGCTATCTGGCCGCGCTGATCACCTACTACGGCTTCGTGTCGATGTTTCCGATGCTGTTGTTGTTGACCACCGGGCTGGGTGTGGTGCTTGCCGGCCATCCCGACCTGCAGGAGCAGGTGCTGCACAGCGCCTTGAGCCAGTTCCCGGTGATCGGCAGCCAGCTGCATCAGCCCGCAGGGCTCAGCGGGGGGACGGTCGCCGTGGTGGTCGGGATCCTGGGGGCGCTCTACGGCGGGCTCGGCGTCGGCCAAGCCGTGCAGAACGCCATGGACTCGGTGTGGGCCGTGCCGAAAAACAAGCGTCCCAACCCGATTCGGGCCCGCGTGCGCAGCTTCGGATTGCTGTTCGTGCTCGGCTCGGCGGTGATCGCGGCGACGGTGCTGTCCGGGATCGCCCGGACGACTCAGGAATTGGGCATCTTCGGAAAGATCGGTGTCACACTCACCGCCGTGGCGATCAACGCCCTGATCTGCCTGGTGGCCTTCAAGATGACCACCACAAAGGAACTCACCTACCGGCAGGTGCTGCCGGGAGCCGTTGCAGCAGCACTCATTTGGCAGATACTGCAGTGGTTCGGCGCCGGCTACATCCAGCACACGGTCAAGACGGCCAGCGCCACCAACAGTGTCTTCGCCTTGGTGCTGGGGTTGCTTGCCTTCCTGTATCTGGTGTCGACGACGCTGGTGCTGTGCGCCGAGATGAACGTCGTCCTGGTCGAGCAGCTGTACCCGCGCGCATTGCTCAGCGCATTCAGCGACGAGGCCGAACTCACGCCGGCCGATCGGCGGATTTACGCCAAGCGGGCGAAAGCCGAACGCGTCAAACGGCTCGAGCGGGTGATCGTCAGGTTCAACGACGTCAACAGGCCCGTGACGCCGTAGCCGCGCTCGCTCAGAACGCGTCTTCGGAAATACGCATGACGTCGTCGTCGATGGATTCGATGACGCGGCGCAGCGAGGTCAGTTTCGGCAGCATGTTCTTACCGAAGAACGCCGACGTCGCGATCTTGCCCCGATAGAACGCCACGTCCTTGTCGGCGGGGTTGTCGGCCAGCGCCGCGTGCGCGACCCCGGCCTGCACCAGCAGTCGCCAGCCGATCAGCAGGTCGCCGACCGCGAGCAGATAGCGCACCGAACCGAGCCCCACCTTGTAAATCTCGGTCGGGTGCTGCGTCGCGGACATCAGGTAACCGGTCAACGCGCCGGTCATCGCGGTGACCTCGTCGAGGGCGGTTTGCACCGCCTGCGCTTGCGGTTTCAGCTCCTCGTCACAGTTGTCGATGGTGTTGGTGATCTGAGCGGTGACAAACTGCAGCGCCGCGCCGTGGTCGCGAACGATCTTGCGGAAGAAGAAGTCCAGGGCCTGGATCGCGGTGGTGCCCTCGTAGAGCGAATCGATCTTGGAGTCGCGGATGTACTGCTCCATCGGGTAGTCCTGCAGGAAGCCCGAGCCGCCCAGCGTCTGCAACGACTCCGTCAGGACTTCGTACGCGCGCTCGGAACTCACGCCCTTGACGATGGGCAGCAGCAGATCGTCGACGCGGTGCGCCATCTCGTGGTCGGCGCCCGAAACCTGTTGTGCGAGAGCATCATCCTGATGCGCTGCGGCATACATGTAGAGCGCTCGCAGTCCTTCGGCGTAAGCCTTCTGGGTCATCAGGCTGCGCCGCACGTCGGGGTGGTGCATGATCGTGACCCGCGGTGCGGTCTTGTCGGTCATCTGGGTCAGATCGGCGCCCTGCACCCGCTCCTTGGCGTAGGCCAGTGCGTTGAGGTAGCCGGTGGACAGCGTGCCGGCGGCTTTGACGCCGATGGTCATGCGCGCGTGTTCGATCACCGTGAACATCTGCGCGATCCCGTTGTGTACGCCGCCGACCAGATAACCCACGGCCGGCACATCCGTGGCGCCGAACGTCATCTCGCAGGTGGGGGAGGACTTGATGCCCATCTTGTGTTCGAGCCCCGTCACGAAAACCCCGTTGCGCGGGCCGAGTTCGAACGTGTCGGGGTCGAACAAATAGTTCGGCACGTAGAACAGGCTCAGCCCCTTGGTGCCCGGGCCGGCACCCTCCGGGCGGGCCAGCACGAGGTGCCAGACGTTGTCGGCGGTGTCGCCGACGTCGCCTCCGGAAATGAACCGCTTAACACCCTCGATGTGCCAGGTGCCGTCGGGTTGCTCGATGGCCTTGCTGCGGCCCGCTCCGACGTCGGAGCCCGCATCGGGTTCGGTGAGCACCATGGTGGCCGCCCAGCCACGCTCGACACCCTCTGCCGCCCAACGCTTTTGCTGCTCGTCGCCCTCGGCGTAAAGCGCTTGCGCCATAAAGGGACCCAGGCAGAAGAAGCTCGCGGACGGGTTGGCGCAGAAGATCATCTCGTTGACCGCCCACGCCAGCGGGGGTGGCGCGGGCATGCCACCGATTCCTTCGTCCAATCCGAGGCGCCACCACTCGGCGTCCTTGATCGCCTGCACGGTCTTGGCCAACTCGGGCGCCACGCTGATCGTGTGCGCGTCGGGGTCGAACACCGGCGGGTTGCGGTCGGCGAACGCGAAGGTCTCGGCTACCGGGCCCTCGGCCAGGCGGGCGGCTTCGGACAAGATGGTCCGCACCGTGTCAGCGTCCAGCTCGCTGTACTGCCCGGCGCCGAGAACAGCGCCTACCTCGAGAACTTCGAAGATGTTGAACTCGAGATCACGGACGTTAGCGATGTAGTGGCCCAAGACATCTCCCTCGACTGGTCCGTCCGGCGACGGATCATCAGCCCTAAGTCTGTCCGAGCGGGGAAAACCTCCGCAACCGTAACCTCGGAGCACTCACCGTTGTCGCCCGCAACCGAAAACCCAACTGTTCATTGGGAAGATCGGCCCGCGTCACCGTCCCCGCGCAGCGGTGCGCGCCGTCGCGCTGGCCAATCGCTGCTGGCGGGAGCAGGATGGGAGCTGCGCCAATGTCGACATTCGCGCGGGAACATCCAAGCAGTACCGGGCGTTAGGCGAAATGTGACAACACAGGATCTCACTGCGGAGCAGTTCAACGCGACCATCGAAAACAACGACATCGTGCTGGTCGACTTTTGGGCTTCCTGGTGCGGGCCGTGCCGCCAATTCGGACCGACTTTCCAGGCATCGTCGGAGAAGCACCCCGACATCGTCCACGCCAAAGTCGACACCGAAGCCGAACAACAGCTCGCCGCCGCCGCTCAGATTCGGTCGATTCCGACGCTGATGGCGTTCAAGAAGGGCAAACTGCTTTTCAACCAGCCGGGGGCCCTGCCGCCCGCGGCGCTGGAAGACCTGGTGCAGCAAATCAGGGACTTCGACGTCGAGGCGGCGCAAGCAGATCAAGCCTGAACCAAGCTTGATGCAAGCCGCCGAATAGGTCTCTAGCAACGTCCGCGATACCGTTCACGGGTGAGTTTGGTACTCGTTGAACAACCGCGGCCCGGCGTGGCCTTAATCACCCTCAATCGGCCCGAGCGGATGAATTCCATGGCGTTCGACGTCATGGTGCCGCTGAAGGCGGCCCTCGAAGAGGTCACCTATGACAACTCCGTACGGGTGGTCGTGCTGACCGGGGCGGGTACGGGATTCTCCTCGGGTGCTGACCACAAGTCCGCTGGCACGGTGCCGAATGTGGACGGGCTGACCCGCCCGACATACGCGTTGCGCTCCATGGAGCTGCTGGACGACGTCATTCTGGCGCTGCGGCGGATGCACCAGCCGGTCATCGCGGCGGTCAACGGCGCGGCCATCGGCGGTGGTCTGTGCCTGTCGCTGGCCGCCGACATCCGGGTGGCCTCCACCAACGCCTATTTCCGGGCCGCGGGCATCAACAACGGTCTGACCGCGAGCGAACTGGGTTTGTCCTACCTGTTGCCCAGGGCCATCGGCGCGTCGCGGGCGTTCGAGATCATGCTTACCGGTCGCGACGTGACCGCCGAGGAGGCCGAGCGCATCGGGCTGGTGTCCTGCCAGGTGCCCGAGGGCCAGTTGCTGGACACGTGCTACGCGATCGCCGCGCGGATCGCCGCGTTCTCCCGGCCCGGAGTCGAGTTGACCAAGCGCACACTGTGGAGTGGACTGGACGCCGGTAGCCTGGAAGGGCACATGCAAGCCGAAGGCTTGGGACAGCTTTTCGTCCGCCTGCTCACCGCGAACTTCGAGGAAGCGGTTACTGCGCGCGCAGAGCGGCGGCCCCCGGTATTCACCGACGAGAAATAACGTGCCCAGAGGAGAGCGATCGTGATCACGGCCACGGACCTTGAGGTCCGCGCTGGTGCGCGCATCTTGCTCTCACCCGACGGCCCCGACCTCCGGATCCAGCCCGGCGACCGCATCGGGCTGGTCGGGCGCAACGGCGCGGGCAAGACCACGACCCTGCGCATCCTGGCCGGGGAAAGCGAACCGTACGCCGGATCGATCACCCGTACCGGCGAAATCGGTTACCTGCCACAGGATCCCAGAGAAGGCGATCTCGACGTGCTGGCCCGCGACCGAGTGCTGTCGGCGCGCGGACTGGACGTCCTACTCACCGATCTGGAGAAGCAGCAGGCGTTGATGGCCGAGGTCGCCGACGACGAGGCACGCGACCGCGCGATCCGGCGGTACGGCCAACTGGAGGAGCGGTTCGTCGCGTTGGGCGGCTACGGCGCCGAAAGCGAGGCCGGCCGGATTTGCGCGAGTCTCGGTCTGCCGGAACGGGTTATGACGCAGCAACTGCGCACCCTGTCCGGCGGTCAGCGCCGCCGGGTGGAGCTGGCGCGAATCTTGTTCGCCGCCTCCGACACCGGTGCGGGCTCGTCGACCACGCTGCTGCTCGACGAGCCGACCAACCACCTCGACGCGGATTCGCTTGGCTGGCTGCGGGATTTCCTGCGGTCCCACACCGGCGGCCTGGTGGTCATCAGCCACAATGTCGACTTGCTCGCCGACGTCGTTAACCGGGTGTGGTTTCTGGACGCCGTGCGCGGCGAGGTCGATGTCTACAACATGACGTGGCAGAAGTACCTCGATGCCCGGGCCACGGATGAGCAGCGTCGCCGCCGCGAGCGCGCGAATGCGGAACGTAAGGCCACCGCGCTGCGTTCGCAGGCCGCCAAGCTCGGTGCGAAAGCCACCAAAGCCGTTGCGGCCCAGAACATGTTGCGGCGTGCCGATCGGATGATGGCGTCCCTGGACGAGGAACGGGTTGCCGACCGGGTGGCCCGGATCAAGTTTCCGACCCCGGCCGCGTGCGGGCGCACCCCGCTGGTGGCCAAGGGGCTGAGCAAGTCCTACGGATCCCTCGAGGTGTTCACCGGGGTCGACCTGGCGATCGACCGGGGCTCCCGGGTGGTGGTGCTCGGGCTCAACGGTGCGGGCAAGACGACGCTGCTGCGCCTGCTCGCCGGCGCCGAGACGCCCGACACCGGAGGGCTAGAACCTGGACACGGTTTGCGCATGGGCTATTTCGCGCAGGAGCACGACACCATCGACAACGACGCGACCGTGTGGGAGAACATCCGGCACGCCGCACCCGAGACGGGCGATCAGGACCTGCGCGGGCTGCTCGGCGCGTTCATGTTCAGCGGTCCGCAGCTCGACCAGCCGGCGGGCACCTTGTCCGGCGGTGAGAAGACGCGACTCGCGCTGGCCGGTCTCGTCGCATCCACGGCCAACGTCCTGCTGCTCGACGAACCGACCAACAACCTGGATCCGGCGTCGCGGGAACAGGTGCTCGACGCGCTGCGCAGCTATCAGGGCGCGGTGGTGTTGGTAACCCACGATCCTGGAGCGGCCGAAGCCTTGGACCCGCAACGCGTTGTCTTGCTGCCCGACGGCACCGAGGACTTCTGGTCCGAGGAATACCGGGATCTGATCGAGCTCGCCTGAGCCTGGTAAGTCGCTGCACGCGAATTCGGCGAAATCGACCCGCATACGACAACGGGTTCTTACTCTTGGTGCTTGGGTCTGAGTTTCAAGCGTGGAGGGGTCAGTGTCTAAGTCTAAAGAGATGCGCACCGAGGTGTTGGACGAGTTGCGCACCGCCTACGAGAGTGGGGCGAGCATTCGGACGCTCGTTGCCAATACCGGCAGGTCATACGGGTCGATTCACAGCATGTTGCGCGAGTCGGGTACCACGATGCGCAGCCGGGGCGGGCCCAACCACACGGCTCGGCACCGCTAGGTCTCTGGGGCATCGCCCTTACCAACGTCACTGCTAGCGACACCGCAGTGCCGTTTGCCTAGGCCTGCTGAGGCCCAGAGTCGTTGCGGCGCACTGAGTTCTCCACCAGGTCGAGGACGGCGGCCAGTCGCCCCGGGTCTTCGCCGGAGGCCAGCCGGGCCACCAATCCGTCCAGGACCAGTTCGAGGTAGCACTTCAACACGTCACCGGGTACGTCATCGCGCACCCGTTGTGCCTGCTGCTGCCGTTGCAGTCGATCGTGTGTCGCGGCCGCCAGTTCCGCGGAACGCTCCGACCATCCGCGGCTGAACGCGGGGTCGTTGCGCAGCTTGCGTGCGATCTCCAACCGGGTGGCCAGCCAGTCGAACTGCTCGGGGGCAGCGAGCATGTCGCGCATCACCTGGATGAGACCCTCGCGCGACGCGACGTCGGCCATCCGCTCGGCGTCCTCGTGCGCGAGCGCGAAAAACAGTGCGTCCTTGTCCCGGAAGTGGTGGAAGATCGCGCCACGCGACATCCCGATCGCCTGCTCCAGCCGCCGAACCGTGGCCCTGTCATAGCCGTGTTCGGCAAAGCAACGACGAGCACCGTCAAGGATCTGGCGGCGGCGAGCCGCCAGATGGTCCTCGCTGACTTTGGGCACGGTCGGCCGACTCAGGTCTTCGGGTGTCGAGCCGCTGCGCCCGGCTGTGGCTTCTTGTGGCGACCCGCTGCGCCCGGCTGCGGCTTCTTGTGGCGACCCGCTGCGCCCGGCTGCGGCCTCTTGTGGCGACCCGCTGCGCCCGGCTGCGCCGGGCTTGCGATCGCCACGGCCGCGCTTGCGATCGCCACTAGCCGGACTTGAGCATGTTGCGCAGCACGTACTGCAAGATGCCGCCGTTGCGGTAGTAGTCGGCCTCACCGGGGGTATCGATGCGCACCACGGCGTCGAATTCGATGTCGTCGCTGGAGTCCTTGGCGGCCTTGACGTGCACCGTCTTCGGCGTCTTGCCGTCGTTGAGCGCGTCGATCCCGGTGATCTCGAAGACCTCGGTGCCGTCTAGCCCGAGCTCTTGGGCCGTCTTGCCCTCGGGAAACTGCAGTGGGATGACGCCCATGCCGATCAGGTTGGAGCGGTGGATGCGCTCGAACGACTCGGCGATCACCGCCCGCACGCCCAGCAGCCGTGTTCCCTTGGCGGCCCAGTCTCGCGACGAGCCCGACCCGTACTCCTTGCCGCCCAGCACCACCAGCGGAATGTTTTCTGCCGCATAGTTTTGCGCCGCGTCGTAGATGAAAGCCTGCGGAGCGCCGTCCTGGGTGAAGTCGCGGGTGTATCCGCCGGACACGTCGTCGAGCAGCAAATTGCGCAGCCGGATGTTCGCGAACGTGCCGCGGATCATCACCTCATGGTTGCCGCGCCGCGACCCGAAGGAGTTGTAGTCCTTGCGGTCCACGCCGTGCTGGTCGAGGTACTGCGCCGCCGGAGTGCCCGGCTTGATGCTGCTGGCGGGGGAGATGTGGTCGGTGGTCACCGAATCACCCAGCAGCGCCAGCACCCGGGCGCCGGTGATGTCGCCGACCGGCTCGGGCTCGGCGGGCATGCCCTCGAAGTACGGAGGCTTGCGCACATACGTCGAATCTGGGTTCCACTCAAAGGTATTGCCGCTCGGGGTGGGCAGGTTGCGCCACCGTTCGTCGCCCTTGAACACGTCGCCGTAGTTCTTGGTGAACATCTCGGAGTTGATCGCCGAGGCGATGGTGTCGGAGACGTCTTTCTGCGACGGCCAGATGTCCTTGAGGAAGACGTCGTTGCCCTCTTTATCTTGCCCCAGCGGCTGCTGATCGAAGTCGAAGTCCATGGTCCCGGCCAGCGCGTAGGCCACCACCAGCGGCGGTGAAGCCAGGTAGTTCATCTTCACGTCCGGGTTGATGCGGCCTTCGAAGTTCCGGTTGCCCGACAGCACCGCGGTCACCGAAAGGTCGTTGTCGTTAATGGCTTTCGAGATCTCTTCGGGCAGCGGGCCGGAGTTACCGATACACGTGGTGCACCCGTAGCCGACCAGATAGAAGCCGAGCTTCTCCAGGTACGGCCACAGGCCGGCCTTGTTGTAGTAGTCGTTGACGACCTGAGAACCGGGGGCCATTGTGGTCTTCACCCACGGCTTGGAAGTCAGACCCTTCTCGACCGCGTTGCGGGCCAACAGCGCTGCGCCCAGCATCACCTCCGGGTTGGAGGTGTTCGTGCACGACGTGACCGCGGCGATCACCACCGCGCCGTGGTCGAGCACGAATTCGCCACGTTCGTCGGAGCGCACCGTCACCGGGTTGCTGGGGCGGCCCTTGGATTGCGCTGCGGCCGAATGCACCTGGGGAACGTCGTCGGCATGTCCGTTCGACACCGCGCCCGGATCGCTGGCCGGGAAAGTCTCCTCGACTGCCTCGTCCAGTTTCGAGTAGCCCTGCTGGCCGTCCTCGTCGCCGTCGACGTAGCTGAGGATCTGCTCGCGGAAGGTTGCCTTGGCGTGCGACAACGGGATTCGGTCCTGCGGGCGCTTGGGACCGGCGATCGACGGCACCACCGTGGAGAGGTCGAGCTCGAGGTACTCCGAGAACGCCGGCTCATGCGTCGGGTCGTGCCACATGCCCTGCTCTTTGGCGTAGGCCTCCACCAGTGCCAGTTGCTCGTCGTTGCGGCCGGTGAACTTCAGGTAGGAGATGGTCTCCTCGTCGATCGGGAAAATCGCTGCGGTGGAACCGAATTCGGGACTCATGTTGCCGAGCGTGGCGCGGTTGGCCAACGGCACTTCCGAAACGCCCTTGCCGTAGAACTCGACGAACTTGCCGACCACGCCGTGCTTACGCAACATCTCGGTGACGGTGAGCACGACATCGGTGGCGGTGACGCCCGGCTGAATCCCGCCGGTCAGCTTGAAACCAACGACGCGTGGGATCAGCATCGACACGGGCTGGCCCAACATCGCGGCCTCGGCCTCGATGCCACCGACGCCCCAGCCGAGCACGCCGAGGCCGTTGACCATTGTGGTGTGCGAGTCGGTACCGACGCAGGTGTCGGGGTACGCCACGCCGTCGCGTTCCATCACCACGCTGGCCAGATATTCGATGTTGACCTGGTGCACGATGCCGGTGCCCGGCGGGACGACCTTGAAGTCGTCGAAAGCGCCCTGCCCCCAGCGCAAGAACTGGTAACGCTCCCCGTTGCGTTCGTACTCGATCTCGACGTTGCGCTCGAAGGCGTCGGCGGTGCCGAACAGGTCCGCGATCACCGAGTGGTCGATCACCAGGTCGGCCGGCGCCAGCGGGTTGACCTTCTCCGCCTTGCCGCCCAGGTCGCCGATCGCCTCCCGCATCGTGGCCAGGTCGACGATGCACGGCACACCGGTGAAGTCCTGCATGACCACGCGTGCGGGGGTGTATTGAATCTCAATGCTGGGCTCCGCGTTGGGATCCCAATTCGCGATCGCCTCGATGTGGTCCTTGGTGATGTTGGCGCCGTCTTCGTTGCGCAGCAGGTTTTCGGCAAGAACCTTCAGGCTGTAGGGGAGTTTCTCGGTATTGGGTACTGCGTCGAGACGGTAGATCTGGTAACTCTTGTCGGCGACCTTCAGGGTGTCGCGAGCTCCGAACGAGTTCACAGATTCTTTGCTGGTCACATCAACTCCCTGGGATTAAGTTCTTCCGCCGACGGGCCGTGCCGGCGATGCCTTGCCAACTTTAACAGTACGCTTGTCCTGCAATACAGCGGCACACCAATTTTCAGTCTTGTCGGCCAGGGGCCGGGTTGAAACCCCTTTTCCCTACTGTTCGCGTACGGTGCCTGTAGCACTTGGGCTGTTCAGTGGGAGGAGGCACACAGTGACCGCGCAAGGTTCGTTCGAGCAACTACCGCAGACCACCTTCTTGTTGCAGCCGGTACTGCCTGCCTACATTCCGCAAGACGTCGACGTGTCGGCCATCAAGGCGCAGGTCGCCGCGTCCGGGGTCAGTGCGCCACCGGACGTCATGCCGGCTCTGCTCGTCGTCGTCGACCAGGCGCATGCCGCCGGCATCAACCTGAAAATCGTGTTGCTTGACCACAACCCGCCGAACGACACGCCGCTGCGCGATATCTCCACGGTGGTCGGCGCCGACTATCACGACGCGACGGTCCTGACGCTCAGCCCGAACTTCGTCGGCACCTACAGCACCCAGTTCCCGCGCGTCACGCTCGAGGCCGGCGAAGACATCGCCAAGACCGGCAATCCGGTGGTCTCGGCGCAGCACTTTTTGCACGAGCTCGAGACCCCCGAATTCCCGTGGACCGGGCTGACTATTTTCTTGCTTGTCGGCGTGCTCGCCGCGGCCGTCGGCGCCCGCTTCCTGCAGTTGCGCGCTCGGCGGTCAGCAACCTCGGTCGACGCCGCGGCAACTTCCGACGACGAACCCGCCAAGGGCGTCTAACCACGCATATCCGACCCGGCCCATTCGGCAGGGGTGAACTCGCGACGCTGCGCGGCAAATCGCGTAGGTCACCGTTCGGTCACATTAAACGCACGTAGAGGGTTGCGATTTGTGACGACCATATCTTCGCCGACCACTGTGACGTACGGTGCAAATGATGCTCGTGTTGTCTTTGGCGCTAAGAGAGAAAATCGGGGCTGGCGCCGCCGTCCGCGTTGAGCCCAAGGGGAGCTAAGTCGAATGAGACGCACACGCCGGGGCTCTGCTGCGCGACCGTTCGCCAGGCTGGTCCGTCCGGTCATTCCGACGGTCCTGAGTCTGGCCATGCTGGTCGCCACACCTGGTCTGGCGCAGGCTGATCCGAATGCCGACTCCCTCGGCGCGCTGATCGCCAACGTCGCGAAGGCCAACCAACGGCTGGAGGACCTGAGCGCCGAAATCCAGGGCGAGCAAGAGGCCGTCAACAAGGCCCTGGTCGACGTCGAGACCGCCCGGGACAACGTCACCGCCGCCGAGCACGATCTTGAGGTCAGCCAGCAGTCGGTCAAGGATGCCAATGCGGCAATCGCGGCGGCCCAACGTCGTTTCAATACGTTCGCCGCCGCCACCTATATGAACGGCCCGTCGGGCAGCTACCTGACCGCGCGCAGCCCCGAGGACATCAT
Organism: Mycobacterium sp. 050128; assembly: GCF_036409155.1. Classification (NCBI taxonomy): domain Bacteria; kingdom Bacillati; phylum Actinomycetota; class Actinomycetes; order Mycobacteriales; family Mycobacteriaceae; genus Mycobacterium; species Mycobacterium sp. 050128. Next base: position 565,468 of record NZ_JAZGLW010000004.1, read on the forward strand.
CGCGACCGAAAGCGCCTCGAGGACACTGGCGGCCAGTGCCCAGACGGTGATGGACAACCTGCAGCGGGCCCGCACCGAGCAGGTGAACAAGGAGTCCGCGGCGCGGCTGGCCAAGCAGAAGGCCGAAAAGGCCGCTGCCGACGCGAAATCCAGCCAGGACGCCGCGGTGGCCGCGCTGACCAACTCGAAGCACAAGTTCGAAGAACAGCGTGAGCAGATCACCCGCCTGGCCGCCGAGCGTGACGAGGCTCAGGCCAAACTTCAGCAGGCCCAACTCGCGTCCGCCCATTGGTCGACCGGGGGCGGCGATGTCCCGACGTCGGGTGACCGGTGGGATCCGGGAGCGCCGGCCGGGCAAGCCCCGTCCGGGGGACGGCACTGGGACGGTTGGGATCCCACGCTTCCGATGGTGCCGAGTGCCAACGTGCCGGGTGACCCCGTGGCCGTGATCAACCAGGTGCTGGGGATCTCGGCCACCTCCACGCAGGTGACCGCCAGCATGGGGAAGGGCTTCCTGCAGTCCATCGGCATTCTCAAGCCCGACGACACCGGGATCACCAACGCCTCACCGGGTGGGGTCGGGGGGCGTATTCCACGGGTTTACGGCCGGCAGGCTTCCGAATACGTGATCCGGCGCGGCATGTCGCAGATCGGCGTGCCCTACTCCTGGGGCGGTGGCAATGCGGCCGGCCCGAGTAAAGGTATCGACTCCGGCGCCGGGATCACCGGCTTCGACTGCTCGGGCCTGGTCCTGTACTCGTTCGCCGGGGTGGGCATCAAGCTGCCGCACTACTCCGGTTCGCAGTACAACCTGGGCCGCAAGATCCCGTCCTCCCAGATGCGTCGCGGCGACGTCATCTTCTACGGCCCGGGCGGTAGCCAGCACGTGACCATCTACCTCGGTCAAGGCCAGATGCTCGAGGCCCCCGACATCGGTTTGAAGGTGCGCGTTGCGCCGGTGCGCACCAGCGGCATGACCCCTTACGTGATTCGCTACATCGACTATTAAACGAGGATGACTACCAATCGAGGATGACTACCAATCGAGGAGCTATGCGGCACAAGCGTTTTCGCCTGTTCAACTTGGCCTGGATCACCGCTTTGGTGACCGGGCTGATGTTGTCTGTCGCGGCCCCGGCCAACGCCGACCCCGGCGGGTGGGATCCCACGCTGCCGGCGACGATCAGCGCCGGCGCCCCGGGCGATCCGCTCGCCGTCGCCAACGCGTCGCTGCAAGCCACCGCGCAGGCCACCCAGACCACGATGGACCTGGGCAGGCAATTCCTCGGCGGTCTGGGGATCAACATTCTGGGTGATCCCGCCCCGGCCGCCTCCGCCACGCCCACCAACCCGGGCGCCAAGATTCCGCGGGCGAACGGCCGCCAGGCCATCGAGTATGTGATCAAACGGATGGGATCGCAGATGGGCGTGCCCTATTCGTGGGGTGGCGGCTCGCTGCAGGGCCCCAGCAAGGGCATCGACGACGGTGCGAACATCACCGGGTTCGACTGCTCGGGTCTGATGCGGTACGGGTTCGCCGGCGTGGGGGTGCTGATCCCGCGGTTCTCCGGTGACCAGTACAACGCCGGCCGCCACATCCCGCCCAGCGAGGCCCGGCGCGGCGACCTCATCTTCTACGGCCCGGGCGGCGGCCAGCACGTCACCATGTACCTGGGCAACGGCCAGATGCTGGAGGCATCCGGAAGCGCGGGCAAAGTGACGGTGAGCCCCGTGCGCAAGCCCGGCATGACGCCGTACCTGACTAGGATCATCGAGTACTGACCCAGGTGTGCCCTCGGATCGCGGCTCGTCAGCGAAGCCGTAGCGTCGACGGAACCCCAAGGGCCTGGAATAGTTGGACAGTGGCACGTCGCTGCCCCACGACATTCGTCGTGATGGCAGATGTGTCTGATTGAGCTGTGTCGGTTGAGCTGAAGAGAGAGATGTTGATGACAGCAGCAGGTGGGCCGCCCCCGGGCGCCAGCGGTTACTCGGGTCCGGGCGGGCAATCTGGCCCCGGAGCCCATGCGGCGCCGTCGGGTGGCGCCGATGGATTGGCTGCCGAAGTACACACCCTGGAACGGGCCATCTTCGAGGTCAAGCGCATCATCGTGGGCCAGGACCAGCTCGTGGAGCGGATGCTGGTCGGTCTGCTGTCCAAGGGCCACGTGCTGCTCGAAGGTGTGCCCGGCGTCGCCAAGACGCTGGCCGTCGAAACGTTCGCGAAGGTCGTGGGCGGCACGTTCGCGCGTATTCAGTTCACCCCCGACCTGGTGCCCACCGACATCATCGGTACCCGCATCTACCGGCAGGGCAAGGAAGAGTTCGACACCGAGCTCGGCCCGGTCGTGGTCAACTTCCTGCTCGCCGACGAGATCAACCGTGCGCCCGCCAAGGTGCAGTCGGCGCTGCTGGAGGTCATGGCCGAGCGGCAGGTGTCGATCGGCGGTAAGCGATTCCCGTTGCCCAACCCGTTCCTGGTGATGGCGACGCAGAACCCGATCGAGCACGAGGGCGTCTACCAGCTGCCCGAAGCGCAGCGCGACCGCTTCCTGTTCAAGATCAACGTCGGCTACCCCTCGCCCGAGGAAGAGCGCGAGATCATCTACCGGATGGGCGTCAAGCCGCCGCAGCCCAAGCAGATCCTGGACACCGGGGACCTGCTGCGGCTGCAGGACGTCGCGGCCAACAACTTCGTCCACCACGCGCTGGTCGACTATGTGGTGCGCGTCGTCATGGCCACCCGTTATCCCGAGCAGCTCGGCATGAACGACGTCAAGACCTGGATCTCGTTCGGCGCATCCCCGCGCGCGTCGTTGGGCATCATCGCGGCATCCCGTTCGCTGGCGCTGGTGCGCGGCCGCGACTACGTGATCCCGCAAGACGTCGTCGAGGTCATCCCCGACGTGCTGCGCCACCGGCTGGTGCTGACCTACGACGCACTGGCCGACGAGATCTCGCCCGAGATCGTCATCAACAGGATCCTGCAGACTGTTTCCCTTCCCCAGGTGAATGCCGTTCCGCAACAAGGGCATTCGGTTCCGCCGGTGATGCAGGCTGCGGGCGCGGCCAGTAATCGGTGACCGACCCCAAGCCCGCCGCCAAGTCCGCGGCCCTACATCCGCCGTCGTTTCAGCGCGGACAGATCGACGACCCGAAATTGTCGGCGGCACTGCGCACACTCGAGCTCACGGTTCGGCGCAAGCTCGACGGCGTCCTGCACGGCGACCATCTCGGGTTGATCCCCGGGCCGGGTTCGGAGCCGGGGGAGTCGCGCGAGTATCAGCCCGGCGACGACGTCCGGCGGATGGACTGGGCCGTCACCGCGCGCACCACCCACCCGCACGTCCGGCAGATGATCGCCGACCGCGAGCTGGAAACCTGGATGGTGGTCGACATGTCGGCCAGCCTCGACTTCGGGACCACCGTCTGTGAGAAGCGGGACCTGGCGGTGGCCGCCGCGGCCGCGATCACGTTCCTCAACAGCGGTGGCGGCAACCGGCTCGGTGCGCTCGTCACCAACGGGGCGACGACGGTCCGGGTGCCGGCCCGGTCCGGGCGCCAGCACGAGCAGACGCTGTTGCGCACGATCGCGACGATGCCCAAGGCGCCGACGGGTGTGCGCGGCGACCTGGCGGTTGCCATCGACGCATTGCGCCGGCCGGAACGCCGCCGCGGGATGGCCGTGATCATCAGTGACTTCCTGGGGCCGATCAACTGGATGCGCCCGCTGCGCGCGATCGCGGCCCGCCACGAGGTGCTGGCCATCGAGGTACTCGACCCACGCGATGTCGAACTGCCCGATGTGGGCGACGTCGTGCTGCAGGACGCCGAGACCGGTGTGACCCGCGAATTCACCGTCGACGCGCAACTGCGCGACGATTTCGCCAAGGCGGCCGCGGCGCATCGTGCCGACGTGGCACGAACGATACGCGGTTGCGACGCACCGGTTTTGACGCTGCGCACCGACCGCGACTGGATCGCCGACATCGTCCGCTTCGTGGAGTCCCGCCGGCGCGGGGCTATGGCGGGGCGCCAGTGACTCGCGCTTTTTCCAAGGCGGTCATCCACGGTAAGACGGATCTGCTATGACAATGCCTTTGCTCGGCGCGATGTCGCTGTCCGGGTTCGCTCACGCATGGTGGTTTCTCTTCCTGTTCGTCGTTGCCGGGTTGGGCGTGCTGTATGTGCTGATGCAGCTGGCCCGCCAGCGGCGCATGCTGCGGTTCGCCAACATGGAGCTGTTGGAAAGCGTCGCCCCCAAGCGGCCCGCCAAGTGGCGGCACCTGCCGGCGATCCTGCTGGTGACGTCGCTGGTGCTGTTGACCGTCGCGCTGGCCGGGCCGACCAATGACGTGCGGATTCCGCGCAACCGGGCGGTGGTGATGCTGGTGATCGACGTGTCGCAGTCGATGCGTGCCACCGACGTCGAACCCAACCGGATGGCCGCCGCGCAGGAGGCCGGGAAGCAGTTCGCCGACGAGCTCACCCCGGGCATCAACCTCGGGCTGATCGCCTACGCGGGGACCGCGACGGTGCTGGTGTCGCCGACGACCAACCGCGACGCGACCAAGGTCGCGCTGGACAAGCTGCAGTTCGCCGACCGCACCGCCACCGGGGAGGGGATCTTCACCGCGCTGCAGGCCATCGCCACGGTCGGCGCGGTCATCGGCGGCGGCGACAAGCCGCCCCCGGCCCGCATCGTGCTGTTCTCCGACGGCAAGGAGACGATGCCGACCAACCCGGACAATCCCAAGGGGGCGTTCACCGCCGCGCGGACCGCCAAAGACCAGGGCGTGCCGATCTCAACGATCTCGTTCGGCACCCCCTACGGCTTCGTCGAGATCAACGACCAGCGCCAGCCGGTCCCGGTCGACGACGAGACCCTGAAGAAGGTCGCCCAGCTCTCCGGCGGCAATTCCTTCAATGCCTCGACGCTGCAGGAGCTCAAGCAGGTCTACGCCTCGCTGCAACAGCAGATCGGCTACGAGACGATCAAGGGCGACGCCAGCGTGGGCTGGCTGCGACTCGGTGCGCTGGTGTTGGCGCTGGCGGCGCTGGCGGCGTTGCTGATCAACCGACGACTGCCGACCTAGCCTTCGCGGGCCTGCGGTGAGGCCGGATGGTTCCCGTTGGGGGCGTTGCCATCGGCTCCCGCGCCGTTCTGGCGCTCGCGCAGTGCCGTCAGGGCGCGCTGTTCGCGCGCGTGGGCAGCCCGCAGGAGCGCCGCCGCTTCGGCCGGTGGGTCGGTGAACAGGAAGCTGCCCGAGCCTGGTCGCCCTCCCATGCCGAGTTTGTTCAGCCGCTTGGGAACTGGGGCGCCTTGGTACTGCAGCGGGGTGGGGTGGCCGCGTTGGTCGACGGGGCCCAGCGGTTGGTGCACTTCGATGTACGCGCCGTGCGGCAAGCGTCGGATGATCCCGGTTTCGACGCCGTGCTCGAGCACCGCGCGGTCGCTGCGCTGCAGGCTGACACACCAGCGATAGCTGACGAAGTACACGATCGGCGGCAGCACCACCATCCCGATGCGCCCGATCCACGTCATCGCGTTCAGGGAGACGTGGAACTGGTAGGCGATGATGTCGTTGAACGACGAGAACGTGAGCACGATGTAGAACGCGATCGCCATCGCACCAATCGACGTGCGCACCGGGGCGTCGCGGGGACGCTGCAGCAGGTTGTGGTGGGCGCGGTCGCCGGTGAACCGCCTTTCGAGGAACGGATACACGATGAGCGCGGCAAAGATGACGCCCATCAAGACCGCGACGGCCACCGCGGCCGGAATGGTGTGGTGCCAGAAGTAGAACTCCCACGCCGGCCATAGCCGGACCAGCCCATCGGTCCACATCAGGTAGAAGTCGGGCTGTGAGCCCGCCGAGACCTGAGAAGGGTTGTAGGGACCCAGGTTCCAGATCGGGTTGATCTGCAGCAGCCCGCCCATGAGGCCCAGCACGCCGACGATGGCGGCGAAGAAGCCGCCGGACTTCACGGCGAACACCGGCATCACCCGCACGCCGACGACGTTGCGCTCGGTGCGTCCGGGCCCGGGGAACTGGGTGTGTTTCTGGAACCACACCAACGCCAGATGCAGCCCGATCAGCGCCAGCATGATGCCCGGGAAGAGCAGGATGTGGATGGCGTAGAGGCGCGGGATGATGACGTCGCCGGGGAAGTCCCCACCGAACAACGCCCAGTGCAGCCAGGTGCCGATCACCGGGATTCCCAGGGTGATCGAGGAGAACGCCGCCCGCAGGCCGGTGCCCGAGAGCAGGTCGTCGGGCAGCGAGTAGCCGAAGAAGCCCTCGAACATGGCCAGGATCAACAGCAGCGACCCGATCACCCAGTTGGCCTCGCGCGGCCGGCGAAAGGCCCCGGTGAAGAAGACCCGGGCCAGGTGCACCATGATCGCGGCCGCGAACATCAGCGCGGCCCAGTGATGGACCTGGCGCACGAACAACCCGCCCCGCACCTCGAAGGAGATGTCGAGCGCCGACGCGTACGCCTTGGACATCTCGACGCCCCGCAGCGGTTGATACACGCCGTGGTAGGTGACCTCCGTCGTCGACGGGTCGAAGAACAACGTCAGGTACACGCCGGTGAGCAGCAGCACGACGAAGCTGTACAGCGCGACCTCGCCGAGCAGGAACGACCAGTGCGTCGGGAAGACCTTGTTCAGCTGGCGGCGAATGGCCGCCGCCGGGTGGTAGCGGGTGTCGATCGCCTCGGCTTGGTCCGCGAGGACCGTGCTCAAGTCGATTCTGGAACTCATCTGGTTTCCCCCTGCGGGTGTGAGTCGAGCCGGGCAGGATGGAACAGACAGTACACTAATGAACAAATAGTGCAGTAGTGGTTGTGATGAACATTTCTGATCGAGTCGTTCGTCGGGTAATTTTGAGCAACACCCGTCAAGACATCCGGTGCTGGGGGGAGAAGGGCGCGATCGATGACACCTGCCCACAGCGGCCACACGGACGAGCAGGGCGAGGACGCCCGGATCATCCGGACCCGGGCGGACGTCGCGCGCACGGCCTTCGACGTGCTCGTCGAGGAAGGCTCCGAGGCGCTCACGCACGCCCGGGTCGCCGAGCGCGCCGGCTACTCCAAGACGACGCTCTACAAGCACTGGCCGTCGAGGTCCGACCTGGCGGCCATGGCCCTGCTGGCGGTTCGGGACTTCAAGCATCCCGAGCCCACCGGCGACCTCCGCGCCGACCTGATCGGGGAGCTGACGGCGTTCCGGCAGGGGGTCGTCGACCTGCGGCTCGACCGGGTGCTGTCCGCGATGGCGCAGTGGGCGACGGTCGACACGATGAGCCGGATCCGCAACGAGATCAACTCCGAGGGTCAGCGACCGATCCGGGCGATTCTCGCCGAGGCTTTCGAGGGTCCGGAGCTCGACGCGGCGGTCTCGATGCTCTCCGGCGTGGTCGCCTGTCCGTCGCTGATGTTCGGGACGGTGCCCGACGATGCCGTCATCGAGGCGGCCGTAGACATCGTGCTTCGGGGCGCGCAGGGCGCGCCCGATCGCCCGCGTGGTGCCGCCCCGCGTTGACCGCAATCCGACCGCGCGGATATCGGCCCCATGTCGGCCGCGCCCGGGCGAGGCGCTAGGTTGGCCGGGTGACTGACGTAGCCACCGAGTCCGCCACCGCCGGTGGCAAACCCCCATTCGTATCCCGGTCGGTCCTGGTGACCGGCGGAAACCGGGGGATCGGCCTGGCGATCGCCCAGCGGCTTGCCGCCGACGGCCACAAGGTGGCTGTCACCCACCGCGGATCCGGGGCGCCCGAGGGATTGTTCGGCGTCGTGTGCGATGTCACCGACAACGAAGCCGTCGACCGCGCCTTCAAGGAGGTCGAGGAGCACCAGGGGCCGGTCGAGGTGCTGGTGTCCAATGCCGGCATCTCCAAGGATGCGTTTCTGATCCGGATGACCGAGGAGCGGTTCGAAGAGGTCATCAACGCCAACCTCACCGGGGCGTTCCGGGTGGCTCAGCGCGCGTCGCGCAGCATGCAGCGCAAGCGATTCGGCCGCATCATCTTCATCGGTTCGGTGTCCGGCAGCTGGGGCATCGGCAACCAGGCCAACTACGCTGCCGCCAAGGCCGGCCTGATCGGCATGGCCCGCTCGATCTCCCGGGAGCTGTCCAAGGCCGGCGTCACCGCGAACGTGGTGGCCCCGGGCTATATCGACACCGAGATGACCCGCGCGCTCGACGAGCGGATCCAGGAGGGCGCCCTGGAATTCATCCCCGCCAAGCGGGTCGGCACCGCCGAGGAGGTCGCCGGGGCGGTCAGCTTCCTGGCGTCCGAGGACGCGAGTTACATCGCCGGTGCGGTGATCCCGGTTGACGGCGGCATGGGCATGGGCCACTGAGTACAGAAGGACGGACGAGAGAAGATATGTCAGGACTACTCGAAGGCAAGCGGATCCTCGTCACGGGGATCATCACCGACTCGTCGATCGCCTTTCACATCGCCAAAGTGGCGCAGGAGGCCGGCGCGCAGCTGGTGCTGACCGGGTTCGACCGGTTGCGGCTGATCCAGCGCATCGCCGACCGGCTGCCCGAGCAGGCCCCGCTGATCGAACTCGACGTGCAGAACGACAAGCATCTGGACACCTTGGCCGAGCGGGTGACCGCCGAGATCGGCGAGGGCAACAAGCTCGACGGTGTGGTGCACTCCATCGGTTTCATGCCGCAGACGGGAATGGGCATCAACCCCTTCTTCGACGCGCCTTACGAAGACGTGTCCAAGGGCATCCACATCTCGGCGTACTCTTACGCGTCGCTGGCGAAAGCGGTTCTGCCGATTATGAATTCCGGCGGCTCCATCGTCGGCATGGACTTCGACCCGACCCGCGCGATGCCGGCCTACAACTGGATGACGGTCGCCAAGAGCGCACTCGAGTCGGTCAACCGGTTCGTCGCCCGCGAGGCCGGTAAATCCGGCGTTCGCTCGAATCTCGTTGCGGCCGGCCCGATCCGGACGCTCGCGATGAGCGCGATCGTCGGTGGCGCACTCGGCGAGGAGGCCGGCGCTCAGATGCAGCTGCTCGAGGAGGGCTGGGACCAGCGCGCTCCGATCGGCTGGAACATGAAGGACCCGACGCCGGTCGCCAAGACGGTATGCGCGTTGCTTTCGGACTGGTTGCCGGCGACCACCGGCACCATCATTTACGCCGACGGCGGCGCCAGCACCCAATTACTCTAGACGGCAATGGATTTCTGTGGAGTTTGACGCGGTCCTGCTGCTTTCCTTCGGCGGACCAGAGGGCCCGGAGCAGGTCCGGCCGTTCCTGGAGAACGTCACCCGGGGCCGCAACGTGCCGCCGGAACGACTCGACGACGTCGCCGAGCACTACCTGCATTTCGGCGGCGTCTCACCGATCAATGCCATCAACCGCGCGCTGGTAATGCAGCTGGAAGCCGCGCTGGCCGGCCGCGGCCTGGATCTGCCGGTGTACTTCGGCAACCGCAACTGGGAGCCGTACGTCGAAGATACGGTAACGGCGATGCGCGACAACGGCGTTCGTCGCGCCGCGGTGTTCACCACGTCGGCGTGGAGCGGATATTCCAGCTGCTCGCAGTATGGCGAAGACATCGCCCGCGCCCGTGTGGCCGCGGGACGGGATGCGCCCGAGTTGGTGAAGCTGCGGCCCTATTTCGATCACCCGCGGTTCGTGCAGATCTACGCCGATACCGTCGGTGCCGCTTCCGGTGCCCTCACCGCCGAGCAACAGGCCGGCGCGCGGCTGGTGTTCACCGCGCATTCGATTCCGGTGGCCGCCGACGAGCGCCTCGGGCCACGACTGTACAGCCGCCAAGTCGCCTACGCCGCAAGCCTTGTCGCGGCGGCCGCCGGGTACACCGAGTACGACCTGGCCTGGCAGTCGCGCTCGGGTCCGCCGCAGGTGCCATGGCTGGAACCCGATGTCGCCGACCATCTGCAGGCGCTGGCCGGGGCGGGCACCGAGTCGGTCATCATCTGCCCGATCGGTTTTGTGGCAGACCACATCGAGGTGGTGTGGGATCTCGATCACGAGCTGGCGGCTCAGGCCGAGGCGGCCGGCTTGGTGCTGGTGCGGGCCTCGACGCCCAACGCCCACCCGCGTTTCGCCCAGCTCGCCGCCGACCTGATCGACGAAGTTCGGTACGGCCGCCCCCCCGAGCGGGTAGCCGGCCCGGATCCGGTGCCGGGCTGCCTGGGCAGCGTCAACGGCGCGGCATGCCGCCCGCCGCATTGCGTTGCGCGAGAAGGCGGTTAGTCGGCCCAGGCCGAGTGCATGATCGCGTTTACCGCGGCCATTCGCGCCGAACGCACCACCGCGTTGAGCGGTCGCAGTGCGTCGCCCGCGATCCGCGCCTCCGACGACGATTGGGTGCCCACCGGCTCCAGCCCGGAAGCAACCCGGGCCGCGAAGCGATCCGGCGCAGCGGCATCCGACGCCCGGCTGAGCCCAGAGCTGACCGTGATGATCGCGTCGACGTGTGCGGCGTTCTCCAGCACCCGTAATGCACGCGACGGAGCGTGGTCAGGAATCCGGTGTTGCCGTGTGAATTCCAGCAACTGCTCGACGAGACCACGCGGGTCGTCGATGTCGCTGGCCGATCCCAACCCGATCGCGCCGAGCGCGTCGGCGGCCGATCGCACCGCCGACCGCAGCGAGTATTCGGCGTCGCCCAGCTCGTGGTGATCGAACACCGGCGCGCCGGGCACTGAGTACACCGTCCACGCCAGCGCACACAGTTCCGGTGACTCCGGCTCGTCGTCGCCGGTGTCGTCGAGATCGGCATAGGAGCACTCGGGGACCAGGCCGACGGCCGCGGTCGGATCGTCGGGGTGGGTGATGATCACCGCCTCACCGGCGGCCAGGGCGTCGCGCTCGAACTGCGTTCCGGGGGCCAGGCCGCGCACGTCGCCGGGAACCGGCAACACCACGTTGATCGTCCCGCGCAACGCACCCGGGGCAGCGGCGGTCCCCGGCGGCGTCACCCGGCCAACGGCGGCGCGCAGCGTCTGCAACAACGACACGGTCCCGGCGTCGTGGATGTCGGGCCACGGCAGTCCCGTGTGACCGGCCGCGACGGCATCATACGCGGTGACGGATTGCTTTGGCGCCCAAAGAGATAACGCGTCCAAGACGTCGTCGGGCGCAGCCTTGCCCGCGAGCCAGGCGTTAGCCCACACGGACAGCGAAACACTTGGACACCACATGATCTCGCAGTGTAGTTGTTCGGTCCGGCAAAGGCGGATCACGCGTATTCTGACGGCATGGCGATCGCGCTGAGCTGGCTGATCTTCGCGCTGGCTCTTGCCGGTGCCGAGGCGCTGACGGGCGATATGTTCCTGTTGATGCTGGGGGGCGGTGCGCTGGCCGCCTCGGCCACGGCTTGGCTCACGCATTGGCCGATCCTGGCCGACGGCGCGGTGTTCCTGGTCGTTTCGGTCCTGCTGGTCGTGCTGGTCCGGCCCGCATTGCGGCAGCGGATCACTCCCAAGTCGCTGCCGACGGGCATCAAGGCGCTCGAGGGCAAAAGGGCGCTGGTGCTCGATCGGGTGGCCCGCGACGAGGGTCAGGTGAAACTTGACGGCCAGGTGTGGACGGCGCGTCCGTTCAACGACGGCGACGTCTACGAGCCCGGCGACTCGGTCACCGTCGTGCACATCGACGGCGCGACCGCGGTGGTGTTCAAGCACTAATTCGGTCGGCACAGACGCTGCGAAGACGCTGCGAGAGAAAGGAACTCCGGTGGAAGGTGCGGTTGCGGGTTTGGTATTGCTGGCCGTCCTGGTGATCTTTGCGATCATCGTGGTGGCCAAGTCCGTGGCGTTGATACCGCAGGCCGAGGCCGCGGTGATCGAGCGTCTGGGCCGGTACAGCCGCACGGTCAGCGGGCAGCTGACGCTGCTGGTGCCGTTCATCGACCGCGTCCGGGCCCGGGTCGATCTGCGCGAGCGGGTGGTGTCGTTCCCGCCCCAGCCGGTGATCACCGAGGACAACCTGACGCTCAACATCGACACCGTGGTCTATTTCCAGGTCACCGTTCCGCAGGCGGCCGTCTACGAGATCAGCAACTACATCGTCGGCGTCGAGCAGCTGACCACGACCACGCTGCGCAACGTCGTCGGCGGCATGACGCTGGAGCAGACCCTGACCTCGCGCGACATGATCAACGGCCAGCTGCGCGGTGTGCTCGACGAGGCGACCGGCCGCTGGGGCCTGCGGGTCGCCCGGGTCGAACTGCGCAGCATCGACCCGCCGCCCTCGATCCAGGCCTCGATGGAAAAGCAGATGAAGGCCGACCGGGAGAAGCGGGCGATGATCTTGACCGCGGAAGGCAACCGGCAGGCGGCGATCACACAGGCCGAGGGTGCCAAGCAAGCGCAGATCCTGGCCGCCGAGGGTGCCAAGCAGGCCGCGATCCTGGCCGCCGAGGCCGACCGGCAGTCCCGGATGCTGCGCGCCCAGGGCGAGCGGGCCGCGGCCTACCTGCGGGCGCAAGGTCAGGCCAAGGCCATCGAGAAGACGTTCGCCGCGATCAAGGCCGGCCGGCCCACCCCCGAGATGCTGGCCTACCAGTACCTGCAGACGCTGCCGGAGATGGCGCGCGGGGATGCCAACAAGGTGTGGGTGGTGCCCAGCGACTTCAGCGCGGCGCTGCAGGGTTTCACCAAACTGCTGGGCACGCCGGGCGAGGACGGGGTGTTCCGGTTCCAGCCGTCTCCGGTCGATGACGTGCCCCAGCACGCCGCCGATGCGGATGACGCCGAGGTGGCTGATTGGTTCAACACCGAGACCGACCCCCAGATCGCCCAGGCGGTTGCCAAGGCCGAGGCGATAGCCCGCCAGCCGGTCGATGGTCAGCCGGGCGCGCCGCCGGAATTGACTCAATAGGATTGCCGGATGAGTGTTTTGACTTCCCCGAAGACGTATACGGCGCTGGGCGCGTTTCACGCCGTCGACGCGGTGTTGTGCGGTGTCCAGATCGCACCGATCAGGAAAATCCTCGATGACGTCGGCCTCCCGGAGAACGTCAGGCCCGTCCTGCCGGTGGTGAAGGCCGCCGCCGCGGTCGGCTTGCTGTCGGTCACCCGTTTCCCCGCGCTGGCGAGGCTGACCACCGCGATGCTGACGCTGTACTTCGTGCTCGCGGTGGGCGCGCATGTGCGGGTGCGCGACAAGGTCGTCAACGGTCTGCCGGCCGCCCTGTTTCTGGGCCTGGTCGCCGCGATGACGGTGAAGGGACCGGATCAGAGCTAGTCGAGTCGCCCAAGCGAATGTGCTTGTGCCACTTTAAGCTACGCCGCGGCTGCTGCTTATGCCTACGGTGATACCGGCGCCGGCAACGCGTGGGGCGTAATGCCCTCCGGGGGGCCGGGTGGGCGCGGGGGCATCGGCGCCACGCTCGTAGGCGCAGCCGGGGCGGGGTAGCCGGGCGTCTGCGAGAACGGCGGTGGATAAGGCGGCGGCGGCAGCTGGACGCGGATCGTGAACACCAGGCCGGTGATCGCGAAGGCGGCGATCGCGCCAACGATCAGGCCGACCAGTCCGGCGGCGACGAGCGCGGCGGTGGAAAAGCGCCGTCCGGTCGCGCCGGTGTGAGCGTTGTCGGAGGTCATCTCGCTCCCGAGTGGTCTCGAGGCCGCTCAGCGCGGTCCGGATGATGGTGCCGTCATGGCGGTCAGCTGCCATTGGTCCAGCCACGGCTGCACGAGTTCGGCAACCGAGAACTTAGCCGGGGCCAGGCACCCGGCGGCGGGATCGGCGGGATTGCTGCCCCGAATGTCGATGCCGACTGCGGTGGCGGTGCCGTCGTTTCGAATGAGGTAGACCGGGCCACCGGAATCACCGCATTGGCCGCCCGCCGCGAACGAGACCTTGCTCTCGGTGACGTCGAGGATCGCGCCGCATTCGGCCTCGCCACTGCTCATGCCGTACTTGCACAGCTGCTGTCCGATCGCCAGGTCGGTGGTGACCCCCGTGATCGGCAACGCGGCGGCGATGGCCGGGCTCTGCGGGACATTGTCGCCGTCGAGCACGATCAGGCCGATGTCGTGCTGCTCGTCGTGGACGCCCTCGTTGACGGTCTGGACGAACGTGCCCAGCTTCGCGTACGGCAGGATCCCGGCGAGGTTCATCATCACCTTGCTCGGTTGCCGGGATCGATTGCAGTGACCCGCGGTGAGAACCGCGGCCTTGCCGCCGCTGGTGCGCACCAAAAACCCAGCCGTGCAACCCATTCCACCGGAACCGTCGGTGTATTCGACATAGATGCCCGCGCCCGGTCCCGCGGCAGCGGACGCGGGCAAGGCGATGGGCGTCAGGTCGGGCTGCGCCGGTTCTTGGGCGTATTGGACATTCTTGGGCGCCAGCCAGATGGCCGTGATACACCCGACGGCGGCGATCGCCGCGCCGATCGTCAGCCACGAGGCATGCGCCCGATCTCGTGGTACCGGCGGGTAACGGATCGCCGGTGAGGCGAGGACGCCGCCGGCCGGCACGCGATACAGCTTGATCCGGTCGAACAGGAAGGACAACACCGCGACGGCCACCGACGCCAGTGCACCGAGCAAGAGCACGAGGAGGCCGGCCCGCGACGGCTGCAAGCCGAAACTTGCCAGCTGCTGCGCGTAGACCCGCTCCATTGAATAGATCTTTCAGGCAAGCGGCGGCCCGCTCAAGAAAACGGCGCAGTTAGCTGAAATTGACCGGTTCGGCGGCGGGTTCGTCGGGACGCGGCGCGCGGTGGTGCCGGCGGTAGTGACGTATTTCGAGGAGCAGCCCGGTGAGCCCCAGCGCACCGGTGACCAACGACACTCCGAACAACAGCGGACTGGGGTGACCGGCCAGCGCGTCGCCGAGAAACACGACCGCGGCGGTTCCGGGCAGCAGGCCGGCCAATGTGGCCAGCGTGTACGGCAGGATGCCGACGGCAGACGCGGCGGCCGCATAGTTGACCACGGAAAACGGCAGCACCGGAATCAACCGCAGCGACACGACCGATACCCAGCCCCGCTCGCGCAGGCGCTCGTCGGCCCGGTGGATCGCCCGGTAGCGAACCAGCCGGGACAGCCGCCATCCCGCGGCGCGCACCAACACCAGCGCCAGTACCGCGCTCGCCGTGCTGGCGACCACGGCGATCACCACGCCCAGGGCCGGCCCGAACAGCAGACCCGCGGCGAGGGTGAACGCCGTGCGGGGCACCGGCACCACCGTGACGACGATGTGCGCCACCAGAAATGCCAGCGGGAACCACGGACCCAGCGATTGGGCCCAATCGCGCAGCTGCACCGCGCCGGGCAGCGGAACCCATAGCGCCACGGCCACCAAGACTGTGATACCGACCACTGCCGCGATCGCGCGCGGCCGGGACAGCCCGCGCGCGCTCATCGCCAGCGCGCGCCAGAAACTGCGCAGCGTACTGGTGGTTTTGGCGGTGGCCGGGCCCGTCACGCCACTCAACGTTACGGGCCAGATGTGAATACCTTGTATCCCCGCCTTGGTGTTTCGCCACCGACCCGGACCGGCCGATTCACCGCACGGTTTTTTGGCGGCGGGGCCAATCAATTAGCCTGATTAGCGAGTCGCGTGTCCTCCGCAACCTCAAGCAACGTTGCCAATAGCTGCGAAAACAGGAGCAGTCGGTGTCCATTGATGTACCCGAGCTCGCCGACCTGGAACAGGTTCGCGAGCGCTGGCGCACCGCGGTTGCCGGTGTGCTTGCCAAGAGCACCCGCAAGGAACCCGCCGAGTTGGGGGAAGCACCCGAGCAGCTGCTGGACACCCCGACCTACGACGGGTTCGCGATCCGGCCGCTCTACACCGCGTTCGACGAGCTGCCCGAGCCGTCGCTGCCCGGCGAGTGGCCCTACCTGCGCGGCGCGGACGCCTTCCGCGACGTCAAGTCCGGCTGGAAGGTCGTCGAGGCGTTCCCGTCCGCCGGCGCCACCGCCGCTGAAACCAACACGGCCGTGCTGGGTGCGCTCGGTGACGGGGCCAGCGCGTTGCTGCTCCGGGTCGGGACGGACGGCGTGGCGCCGCAGGAGCTCGAAGGGCTGCTCGCGGGCGTCTACCTGAGCATGGCGCCGATCATCCTCGAGGCCGGCGCGGACTACGCGGCGGCCGCCGACGCGATGCTGGCCCTGGTCGACGAGGTCGAATCCGACCAGCGCGCCACCCTCTCGATAGACCTGGGCGCCGACCCGCTGACCGCGGCGCACAGCGAGCGCCCCGCGCCGACGATCGACGACGTCGTCGCGGTCGCGTCGCGGGTGACCGGCGATCACGGCGTGCGGGCGATCACCGTCGACGGGCCCGCGTTCCACAACCTTGGCGCGAACGCGACTTGGGAGCTGGCCGCCAGTGTCGCGGCCGCGGTGGCCTATCTGCGGGTGCTCACCGAGTCGGGGATGCCGGTCCGCCGGGCGCTGGGCCAGATCAGCTTCCGGTTGGCCGCCGACGACGACCAGTTCATGACGATCGCCAAAATGCGTGCCGTGCGCCAACTGTGGGCGCGGGTCGCCGAAGTCGTGGGGGAGCCCGATGCCGGCGGGGCGATCGTGCACGCGGCGACGTCACTGCCGATGATGACTCAACGCGATCCCTGGGTGAACATGCTGCGCTGCACGCTGGCCGCCTTCGGCGCCGGTGTCGGCGGCGCCGACACCGTGCTGGTCTTCCCGTTCGACATCGCGATCCCGGGCGGCTTTCCCGGTACCGCGCGAAGCTTCGCGCGGCGCATCGCGCGCAACACCCAGCTGCTGCTGCTGGAGGAGTCGCACGTCGGCCGGGTGCTGGACCCCGCCGGTGGGTCGTGGTTCGTCGAAGACCTCACCAAACGCATTGCCGAGGGCGCCTGGGAACACTTTCAGGCCATCGAGGGCCGCGGTGGATTCGTCGACGCTCGTGACCACATCGCCGACGCGATCGCCGAGATCGCCGCACGGCGTGCCGACGACATCGCGCATCGCCGCACCGCGATCACCGGCGTCAACGAATTCCCGAACCTGTCCGAACCCGCACTGCCGCACAGCGATTCGATCGGCCAACCCGACGTCGGCAACTTGCAGCGCTACGCCGCGGGGTTCGAGGCGTTGCGGGACCGCTCGGATGCCTTCCTGGCCCGCACCGATGCCCGCCCCAAGGCGCTGCTGCTTCCACTGGGCCCGCTGGCCGAGCACAACATCCGCACCACGTTCGCGGCGAACCTGTTGGCGTCCGGCGGCATCGAGGCGGTCAACCCGGGAACGCTCGACGCAGCCGGGGTCGCTGCCGCGGTGTCCGATGCGGGATCGCCTGCCGCGGCGGTGATCTGCGGCACCGACCAGCGCTACGCGACGGAGGCGGCCGCGATCGTCGACGCGGCCCGCAGCGCCGGAGTGTCGCGGGTTTACTTGGCCGGACCGGAAAAGGCGGTCGCCGATACCGATCCCGAGCACCGGCCCGACGAATACCTGACAGCTAAAATCAATGCGATCGAAGCCCTTTCGGATCTGCTGACTCGGTTGGGGGCGTAACACGATGACGACGTCGACTCCTGTGATCGGCAGCTTCGCCGACATCCCGCTGCACGGAGATCGCGAGGGGCGGCAGCCCACCGAAGCGGCCGTGGACAAGCATGTCGCCGCGGCCGCCGCGGCGCACTTGTACACGCCCGATCAGCTGGTGTGGCATACGCCGGAAGACATTGCGGTCAAACCGGTTTACATCGCGGCCGACCGTGCGGCCGTCGAGGCCGACGGCTACCCGCTGAACAGCTTCCCCGGTGAACCGCCGTTCGTGCGCGGCCCGTACCCGACGATGTATGTCAACCAGCCGTGGACAATCCGCCAATACGCCGGTTTCTCCACCGCAGCCGAGTCCAACGCGTTCTACCGCCGCAACCTGGCCGCCGGCCAGAAGGGCCTGTCGGTGGCCTTCGACCTGGCCACCCACCGCGGATACGACTCCGACCATCCCCGCGTTCAGGGTGACGTCGGAATGGCCGGTGTGGCAATCGATTCCATCTTGGACATGCGACAGCTTTTCGACGGCATCGACCTGTCGTCGGTGTCGGTGTCGATGACCATGAACGGCGCCGTGCTGCCGATCCTGGCGCTGTACGTGGTGGCGGCCGAGGAGCAGGGGGTGCCGCCGGAGAAGCTGGCCGGCACCATCCAGAACGACATCCTCAAAGAGTTCATGGTGCGCAACACCTACATCTATCCGCCCAAGCCGTCGATGCGCATCATCTCCGACATCTTCGGCTACACCAGCGCCAAGATGCCGAAGTTCAACTCCATCTCCATCTCCGGCTACCACATCCAAGAAGCTGGTGCCACAGCGGATTTGGAGCTGGCCTACACGCTGGCCGACGGTGTGGACTACATCAAGGCCGGGCTGGACGCCGATCTGGACATCGACAAATTCGCGCCGCGGCTGTCCTTCTTCTGGGGCATCGGGATGAACTTCTTCATGGAGGTCGCCAAACTCCGCGCGGGACGGTTGCTGTGGAGCGAACTGGTCAGCCAGTTCAACCCCAAGAGCGCGAAATCGCTTTCCCTGCGCACACACTCGCAGACCTCGGGCTGGTCGCTGACCGCGCAGGACGCGTTCAACAATGTCGCCCGGACCTGTATCGAGGCGATGGCCGCGACCCAGGGCCACACCCAGTCACTGCACACCAACGCGCTCGACGAGGCGCTGGCGCTGCCCACCGACTTTTCCGCGCGGATCGCTCGTAACACCCAGCTGGTGCTGCAGCAGGAGTCCGGCACCACGCGGCCGATCGACCCGTGGGGCGGCTCCTATTACGTGGAGTGGCTGACCCATCAGCTCGCGCAGCGCGCGCGGGCCCACATCGCCGAGGTTGCCGAGCACGGCGGTATGGCCCAGGCCATCGACGACGGCATTCCCAAGCTGCGCATCGAGGAGGCCGCCGCACGCACCCAGGCCCGGATCGACTCGGGCATCCAGCCCGTGGTCGGGATCAACAAGTATCAGGTCGAGGAGGACCAGGAGGTCGAGGTCCTCAAGGTCGAAAACAGCCGGGTGCGCGCCGAACAGCTGGCGAAGCTGAAAGATCTACGGGCGAACCGGGATTCGCAGGCTGTCAAGGCCGCACTGGCCGATTTGTCCCGGGCCGCCGCGGCGCACGGCCGCGCCGGGGAAGACGGCCTGGGCAATAACCTGCTGGCGCTGGCCATCGACGCCGCGCGGGCCAAGGCCACGGTCGGGGAGATCTCGGACGCGCTGGAGCAGGTGTACGGCCGCCACCAGGCGGAGATCCGGACGATCGCCGGCGTCTACCGCGACGAAGCCGGAAAGGCTCCCAACATGGCAACCGCCACCGAACTAGTCGAGAAGTTCGCCGAGGCCGACGGCCGCCGGCCCAGGATTCTGGTGGCCAAGATGGGCCAGGACGGCCACGACCGCGGGCAGAAGGTGATCGCGACGGCATTCGCCGACATCGGATTCGACGTCGACGTCGGATCGCTGTTCTCCACACCCGAGGAAGTGGCCCGCCAGGCCGCCGACAACGACGTGCACGTGGTCGGCGTGTCCTCGCTGGCCGCCGGACACCTGACCCTGGTTCCCGCGCTGCGCGACGCGCTCGCCGAAGCGGGCCGGCCCGACATCATGATCGTGGTCGGTGGCGTCATCCCGCCCGGCGACTTCGACGAGCTTTACCAGGCGGGCGCCGCGGCCATCTTCCCGCCCGGAACGGTGATCGCCGACGCCGCAATCGGCTTGCTGCACAAGCTCGCCGACCGGTTGGGTTACGACCTCAGCTAGATGTTGCGGGTCATGACGTTGTAGACGCCGACATGGTCGGGATGTGAGGAGGACGGGTCCTTCGGCGGCAGGATGAGAAATCGCCAAACCCCTCGT